>NZ_JBXDLD010000132.1:0-15094 GCF_056820425.1 Priestia sp. KCTC 13724
AAGATAAAATTACTGAAAATTTAGATTTTTATAAAGCGTTGAATTATTTTAATGCGACACTAGTGGCATCATGGGGATACTATATCGCTGGACAAGGTATTACAATGCAAGAGAAATTTGTAAAAGTATATTTAAGAGGTGACAGTAAAGGGAATGTTTATAAGTATAGAACTATAAAATAAATTGGAGGTGATTTAATTGAAAAAAACAATTCTATGGTTTTTAATTCCAATTGTTATCGTTTTATTATTTTCATCCACTCAGTTTATGACACCAGTTACAATTAAGGAAATTAGTTTAATGATTATTGGATCAATTGCTTTAGGAAGTTTCATAGGAGCAGTTTTATATGGCTTAAACAAATTTTTTCAAAAGTTGACAACAAACTAAATAAAAGCCCTTTGAAGTCTACACGTTTTTTAGTATACGTATCTGCTACAATTCTACGCTCATTAGGTAAGAAAGATGGCTACTACAAAGAATCCAGTTATTAAAACAATAAGTGGAATTCCAGTACTTTTCCAGACCGAGCCTCCAGCTCCATTAGGAGAAGTGCCAATTTGCGCACGGTCTATAGCATCTCATAAGTTTCCGGCAGGATTACTTTCTAATTCCTTTTGGCGCAGCTGTTCTCGCTCATTTTCAGGTGTTCTATTATGAGTTTTCATATACACATCTCCACTTTGTCTCATTTTTTTGCGCCAAATAACGGAACTAAGTAGTAAAAGAAAGGCTACTGCAAAAGGGAGCAGCGAATCCAGCAGTAATTCGTTCGCTTTGACATAGCGAAAAATAAATATACCGCCAAATATCAACATAATCATGAAGGAAAGCCTTATTAAATACGTATTAATACTCATTTTATTCACACCTTTCTACAAGACTATTTTAACATAATAGGTAAAAATAGTAAAAACCATTCCCTGGACAAAAAATGCAAGGAATGGTTCTCTTTGTTATGGTGTTACCTCTACTAAAATTGCATCTCCATTTTTTCCAACCTTGACTTTGGCATGCTTTGCTTCTTGCTCGATTTGTAAACCGGTTCCTTCTGGAATAAAGTAATGCTCAATGCCGTATTGAATTCCCCAGCTGTAGTACGTACCTGTTATGAGAACATCACCTTTCTTTGCTTGATAAGGAGAATTCCACTTATCATGAATTTTATACTGCTTTGCGTATTCGAAAACACCTTGTTTATTTTTGCGAAGCAGCAGTTGAACACGTTGACCATCTTTAACCTTTTCTAATTCAATATCAGAAATTTCATAATGTAGCTCCACATAGTCTCCTTGTAAAAGAGAGCGTGGATCTAACGGAGCTAGCTCGAGCTTCACTTCTTTTCCACTTTGGAGAAGTATTTCATTTTTCATAAACAATCCGCCAAGAATCATAAGCTGTAGAGCAATGATGAATACTATTCTTTTTTTATGTTGCTCGATAAAGGAAGGGTGTTGTTTTTCAACAAGATCAAACTTATAGCTACATGCGGTAAATAAAGCACCTAATAGCAAAAGTGCGAACGATTTATCGAGAAGATCCCAAAGGTAGTCATAATATTGCGTTCCTAAAAAGATAAACCAAAAAATAATCGAAGCTGTAAACTCAAATCTCTTATCTTTCCGCACGCTTTTAAAGAGAAACGCCGTAGAAAAAGCAAAGAACAAGATGCTGTAGGTTATGTTTAGAGTAGGTGAATTCACGCTTCCAATAAGGGAAAGTGAAAAGATAAACGTAAGCAAAAGTGAGCTTCTTTTAAAAGGTAGGCAAGCTGTCAAACAACACACAATGACATTTAAAAGAATGAGCGCAATTAAAACGTAATCAAGTTGAATAGCTTCATAATAAGTTGTTGGTAGCTTAATAAGTATCAACAGCTGAGCAAGCGTGTAGATGGCTACGCGCAAGGATTTTTGTTTAGCAAACCATAGAAGTGAAACAAAGAGTGCTAGATAGATAAAAAACAACACATCGTATACAAAGAATGCGGACACTCCGCTGATTAAAAAACCTGTCATAAAAAGGGTATACTTAACGGTTGGAATAGCTGCTTTAATAAAGAAAAACGAAAGCATAATGGCTGTTCCAATCAGCATCATGAAGTTTTGTGAATACTCTCCGCTAAAGAGCGTTACAAGTCCACCAATGGATATGCTACCTAAAATAGAAGCGATTGCCGTAATACCTATGATAATAATTTGTTTAATTACACGCAGCGATCTTTGCTGAGCATTGGTGTGGTGAGAAAGCCAGTTAATGAACCAAACGCTAACCGCAACAAATAAAAAAACAAATCCAAGTACCAAAAATAAAGTGAGTTCACTATAGTTATCGAACAGATACCACAAAACTTGCTGGACAACGAGCAGCGCAGCGGCAACGATTGAAATTCCTAACAATCCTTTGTGTGATTGTACTTTTGAAAAATAAAACAGTGAAACAATTGATAGAGCGATATAAGCAATCAAAACGCTTACGCTTAGCACAGTATAATTTGGTTGTGAAATGCTTAAAAAGATGAAGTGAATGACAATAAAAGCACCATACATTACAATAGGCGACTTTACATATTGCTTTTTTACGAATAGAAAGATAAGAGCGTTGATAAACGCCATTGTAAGGTAAAGAAAAATTTCTTCATTTTCTGTTCGGTGGAAAACGGCAGTTGGTGAAATATAAAAGTACATGGTGAGCTGAAGTAAGATAAACGAAAGAACATAAAACGGCTGATATTTTGTAAATACACTAAATAAAACAGCTGGTAAGAGCCAAATGAAAAATAACCAATACCCGTCTGCATGAGAGTTATAGATTTGCCCGACGAGCGCAGTGCTTAAACCAAATGAAATGGAGCTTGCAACGAGCAGCCAGTGACTAAGAAATGCTTGGTGAGGCAACAGCATTCTGCTAACAAATCCACTTCCGTAAAATAAAAGCATCATTGCCATGCTTAAGGCGATTTTTGTATAGCGGTCAAACCCTTGCCAGTTTGATGCAAAGAAATACAGTATTCCTGCCAACACTAACGAAATGCCCAGTAAATAACCAAGCTTTACAAGGTTTTGTCTCATAAAATCTCTCCTTTTTTCGCCTATACTACTATATACTAGCGTGGTAAGAAAAATTTTACAACAAACGAAGAATTTTTCTACTATTGTATAATATAGGTAGTTAAACGAAGGGAGAGGTTTACATGAATGAAGCATATATATGAAGCGAGTGTCATCAAACGTACCCTGTGAAAGACATGCTGTGGAAGTGCAAATGTGGAGGAGTATTGGATTTGTTAAAGGAAAAGGTAGCTTTCCAAAGTGAAAACATTCATCACCACCTGCCAACGATGTGGCGCTATGTTGATGCACTGCCTTTTTCAAAAGAAGCAGACAGCTGGAAGCGAGTAACAATGGGAGAAGGCAACACGCCGCTTATCTCCTTAGAACCAAATGCCCCCAATACGTATGTCAAAGTTGATTACATGATGCCTACACTCTCTTTTAAAGATCGCGGAGCAGCCGTATTGATTGCAAAAGCAAAAGAGTTAAAGGTAGAAAGCATCATTGCGGATAGCAGCGGAAATGCTGGCACAGCGATTGCAGCCTATGCCAAAAGAGCCGGCATTGCCTGTGACATTTTTCTTTCAAGTAGTACGTCTCCAAAAAAGGTGGCGCAAATAAAAGCTCACGAAGCGCGCGTACGAGAAGTGAACGGAACAAGGGAAGACGTTGCTGCCGCTGCTCAGCAAGCAGTTCATAATGAAGAGAAGTTCTACGCAAGCCATGTATATAATCCCTATTTCTATGAAGGTACTAAAACGTATGCGTACGAAATTTGGGAGCAGCTAAACGGAGCACCTGATACACTCATTGTGCCGGTTGGAAACGGAACGCTGCTTCTAGGTGCATATTATGGGTTTAATGAGCTAAAAGACAACGGATTAATAGGAAAAGTGCCTAAAATTGTCGCTGTACAAGCCAAAAACTGTTCTCCAATTCAACAAGCATTTAAAAGAGGAGAAAAAGCAGCCACTCCAATCTCAGGACAGCCTACTTTAGCAGAAGGAATCGCTATTGCGGCTCCGGCTCGCTCTAAGCAAATTTTATCAGCTATTCGAGATACAGGTGGAGACGTTATTCGTGTGAGTGAAGAAGATATTCAAAAAGCAAGAACAATGCTTGCTGAAAAAGGATTTTACGTTGAGCCAACGACAGCTGCGAATTATGCTGGGTATTTGCGATATGCTTGTGAATCAACAGAGAAAGTCGTTATTCCACTTTGCGGGGCAGGAATTAAAGCGACGTAAATAATACAGTATGAACTGTCATTTCTTTTTGATAAGAGACTTTAGGTTTAATAGAAAAAAGAACAAACTCTAGAACGAGATTGAAAGAATTGGAGGAGGAAAGATGATTTTAGTCAGCTCATGCTTAGCAGGAATGCCGGTGCGGTATAACGGTACGTCTTGTGAACAGTCAGTCATACAATCGTTGATTCACGCGAAAAAAGCCGTTCCTGTCTGTCCAGAGCTTTTAGGAGGTTTTACCACGCCGCGCGAGCCAGCAGAAATTGTTGGAGGAAGCGGTGAAGATGTGCTAGACGGAACGGCGAGCGTGATTGAAAAATCAGGTAGAGACGTGACGAGTTTGTACATACAAGGAGCTTATCAAACGCTTGAAAAAGCAAAAGAGCTAAACGCAACTGTTGTGGTGTTAAAAGAAAGCAGTCCTTCATGCGGAAGTTCGATGATCTACAACGGCACGTTTCAAGGGGAACAAGTTACGGGAATGGGAGTGACAACAGCTCTTTTACGAAGACATTCAATTAAGGTGTTTTCAGAAGAGGAGTACAAAGCAATAGTTAAAAAGAGTCCCATTGCAAGCTGGTTTTATAGCTGTTAGTTAGAAGCGGGTGGCTCTTCCATCAAGCTTCCAAGTTACTTTAGCTTTCACGACCACGACCTTTGCTTGGACTTGCATCAAAATAAGTGGATTTCTGACGATGACAAGTGGTTTGAGTAGAGGGGAAGAAGATGATGTATGAGCCCAAGTGAAAAAGATAGTATTTTTACAAAAAAGTTAGTGAAAATAATCTAAATAGTAGGTCATGTCAGTTTCTTTTCCTGTTAAAAAAGTTCAGCCATTTTTCGTGAATGATAACAAACCCAAAGCTCTGTGAATTATTCTCACAGAGCTTTTTACTGTTTATAGCACCTTCTTTAATAACTTTCCTTTGCTTTTACAAGCGCAGTTGATTTGACGTTTACTTTTGATAAGCAAGCGGTTAATATTCCGGCAGTCAGTAGAAATCCACCGATCATTCCAATAACGCCGTGCCAGCCGTAGTGTGACCAGAATATCCCGCCTAGAGTCCCGCCGACGCTTGAACCCGTATAGTATAAAAATAAATATAAGGACGAAGCTTGTGCTTTGTTGCGTAGGGCTCGCTGTCCCACCCAGCTGCTAGCGATGGAGTGAGCGCCGAAAAAGCCGAAGGTAAAGAGGCCAATACCGATAACTTTTAAGAGTAAGTGGGTTTCCAACGTAAGGCAGACACCTGCAAACGCAACGAGTAGATTAATCAGCAGAATTGGCTGTTTACCGTGGTGATCAATGAGCTTTCCGTTCCAAATTGAACTGAATGTTCCAATCATCATGATAATAAAAATCCAGCTGATAACGGATTCGCTGAGTCCGTAAGGCCTAGCGGTTAGCACGTAGCCAATGTAATTGAACAAAGCAACATTGCTTCCTAATAGTAAAAAGCCAATGCAAAATAAAAAGAGTAAGCCAGGGTCTTTTAAGTGATCAATTAGTGACTTTCCTAAGCTGACGACATTGAGGCTACGCGGTGTAAAGTGTGTAGAATGAGGGAGGCTGCGCCAAAAAAGAACCGCAGCAATTAAGCTAATAATGCCAATTAATCCAATGGAGAAATGCCAGCCTGCTGCGTCGTTGACAACTCCTGAAATGACACGCCCCGCTACGGCTCCAATGGCGTTTCCGCTAATGTATAAGCCCATGGCTGCACCTAAGCTTTTTCTTTCAATCTCTTCGCCAAGATAAGCCATTGCAACGGCCGGTAAGCCTGCTAAAGCAATTCCAACGAGTGCACGAAATACTAGTAACACATAAAAATTAGGACTAAAAGCTGTTAAAATGCAAAGTGCAGAAGCAGCAAACATTGAATAAACCATCACAGATTTTCGGCCCCATACTTCAGAAAGAGAACCAAAGACAAGCATACTGATGGCGAGGGTAATAGTTGTGATGGATAGCGACAAGCTTGCGATAGTCGGTGAAATATCAAATTCGTTTGTAAACGTTACCATTAAGGGCTGAGCGCAATAAAGAATGGCAAAAGTATTGAAGCCTGCTGCAAAAAATGCAAAGCTCATTTTGCGAAACGTTTTTGTTCCCTGCTGAATATAGCTCATACTATCATCACTTGTTCATGATCATATTCTCCACACATGTTTTATCCATCCTTTTGATTATTAATTTCGATTCTATAGCTATAGAAGAATTTCTCTCCTGTATATCCTATCACTTCTGATATATAATGTATAATGCATAGTTATCATGATTTTAATGTATTTATGTAATGAGTGGAAGGGGTGTCAAACGAGGTGGAATGGCAGCAATTTGAGTATTTCCAGACTTTAGCACGCTTACAGCATATGACAAAAGCAGCCAAGGAGCTTTCGATTACGCAACCCGCTTTAAGCAGGTCGCTAGCTCGGTTTGAAGAGGAAATCGGTGTTTCACTCTTTGAACGACAGGGAAGATCGATTCGCTTAAATCAGTACGGTGAAATTCTACTAAAAAGCGTTACGAATATGATGAGTGAATTTGAGAAAGGGAAGCAAGAGATTCAGCATTTACTTGACCCTGAACAAGGTCAGGTTTCTCTAGGGTTTTTACATACGCTGAGCATCAACCTCATACCTGATTTGCTTGTGGAATTTCGCAGACAGTATCCCAAGGTCAACTTTTCACTTAGACAGAGTCCAACGCATATTCTACTAGATCAGCTGGAAAAAGGAGAGTTAGACATTTGCTTAATCTCTCCCATGGGTATTAAAGAACCCGTAGCGTGGAAAGAGCTTTGGAGAGAAGAGTTATTTGCGATTGTGCCGACGAATCATGCTTTTGCCACAAAAGAAGCAATAACCATTGAAGAGCTAGTAGAAGAACCGTTTATTCATTTGAAAAAAGGGTTTAGCCTACGCGTCACGGTTGAGCAGTTTCTTCATGAAGTGGGTGTGAATCCTCACGTAACCTTTGAAGGAGAAGAAGCAGACACGGTTGCGGGGCTTGTGGCCGCTGGGCTTGGCGTATCGATTTTGCCGGATTTAAAAGGAGTAGATCAAAGTCATATCGTGAAAATTCCAATCCACTACCCGAAATGCGAACGTCTTATTGGCATAGCTTGGGTTAAAGGAAGATACATTTCACCAGCCGTGCAGAATTTTAAAGAGTTTGTATTAAAAACGTTTTAGCCGTCTATCAATAAATAAAATCCCTTCTTTACGCATATACATGGGTATTAAAAGAGTGTGCCAAGCTATAAAGGAGGGGTTTTACATGTCAACAGTTTCAATGCCTCTTTATAAAAAATGGTGGTTTCTTGCGCTGATGCTTGCGCTAACGATTGTCTTTTTATTTTGTTCTGCACTTATTATTACGAGCTATCAAAAAATTTCACTGCTAGAAGAAGAGCTTGCTGAACTGACAGAAGAAAAGAAAGAAGTCCTCGTAGAAAAAAATCAGGCTTTAAAGCAGCTTGAACATGTAAAAATGCAGCTGTCTGAGCTTGAAGATAAGCTCGCAGGTCAAACGGCAACCAGTCATGATACGCCAACGGCTTTTTCAGCTACGCTTACGAATCCAATTTTTTCATTAGATAAAAAAGAGGTTGAGCATGCGATTTATCAAGCTGCCCAAGAGAAATACCCTAAGAACAAAACGATGCAGGAGCACGCGGTTAAAGAACAGCTTGAAAGCTATGAATATTTAAAAGAATACGAGATCACTTCGCAGTTTGAGCTAAACCACCTGCATGATGCGATGAAGGCCCATCCAGATGATTTTACCGCGATGCAAATGGTATTTGAAGAAGAGTTAAAAGCTTACGAATATTGATGTCGAGATGCTATGCGGGTTATCGTATAGCTATTTTTGTCTGGAAATCTCGTGAAATTCCTGTATAGTGATAGTAGAAAATATTGAATTAACGGGTGAATAACTACATGAGCACAATTAAATGGAATGAAGCAGCTTATGAGATGCTGCAAGAATGGCTGAGCTTATATAACGAAAAAGAACCGCTGCGCTCACGCCATTTACATAACGTAAAGGACAAGCTTCATCAGCTGACGGAACAAGAGTTTATGATGGAAGTTTCTAAAGAGCTGCATGAGGTTTATAAAGTAGTGAAAACAGAGCGCAAGCAGTATGATATGACTAACGGAGAATTTTTAGTGACAACGCTGCTTTCAACAGATTATCCAGCTTTTCTGGAAGCTCGCAGTCAAAACTTGCGCCGAGTAGAGAAGTTAAAACAACTACATACAGAGATACTAAGCCTTTTTGAAACAAACATTAACACATCGTCTGACATGACCAGCTTGTTAAATCGTTTTTTCGATGTTATGTCAGCATATGGTCAAACAAAAAAGCTAGCGAATCTTGAAGCGAAGTGCGCAGAGTATTTGCCAACGTTTATGGATGTTGATCAAAAGCGTGAAGGGTTAAAAGAAAATGCTTTAACTGCTCAAAAGCAAGAAAGTGAGCTGCTTGAAGAATGGAATCAGCTCCGAAAAAAGCAGTACGTGACAAAACAAACAGCAACTGCGTTTCGTACGAAGCAGCACGAGTACAATGAAAGTCTTCGTCGTCTTATCGTCGCAAATAAACAGCTCGAAGAAATCGAATTACCTGGTTTGAAGAACAGTTTTGCGAATCTTGAAGCTGATATGAAAGCATACGCTATCGAGGCGCTGCGGGCTATTGAAAAAGAAATTAATGAAATGATAAACGATAGCGAGCGTTCTCAACAACAGCTACAAAAACAAATCGAGAAAGTAAGCTACGTCGAAGAAATGGATGCGCATTATAAATGGCTATCATCGTTTATGGACGCTTCGCGAACGTTTTTTCATGGAAAAGAAATTGAAGCGTTCGACCAAGTAGCAGACCTGTACCGAAGCTCAGCTATTGCTGAATTTATTGAAGTTGCTGAAGAAGTACAAATGCTTACCGTGACGGAACGTATGTCACCTGCTTCTCTTCCTTCTTATTTTGCTAGTTTGCAAGTGAAAGAAGAAAAGCTAAGCGTTCCAGCTACAGCCGACTATCCGGTTTTAGAAAAGCAGCAAAAAACAAAGCGAACGTTTCCCTTTTTCGTAGGGGCAGTTCTTGCAATCGTGCTCATTTTTATTGTGTATATGAATTTTGGCCGCGGGGTTACGGATGATAACACTGCACCAGCTATGACAGAAAAAGCAGAGGCAAAAGATAAGCAATCAGCAGAAAATGACCCAAAGCCTGTAAAAGACGTGAGTGAAACAGAGATTCACAACTTTGTAGGGTCTTATAAAGCCGCTTATTTTTCAAGCTTAAACAGCGGTGACTTTAGCGGAATGGCACCTTATATCGATGAAGATGCGCAAGTGTATAGTGATTTAGAAGCGTATATTACGTCTTTAGCTGGAAAAAACGTGTCGTTTGCAAATGATCGGCTGCTTGTTAGTAAAGTTGAAAAGACAGGTGAAGGTAAGTATTCGGTGTATGCAACAGAAGAGTACACGTTTACCGATTCGTATGATGCCAGTACGAAGTTTGTAAAGAATCGAATCTATCGCGTGGAGCTAAAAGGTGAAGATAAGCTTAAAATTAAAAGTATTGAAACCACCAAAGACGTTCAAACGCCAGTTGAATAAACTATAGAGAAAGATCCTCCTCTCATCATTTAAGAGATTTTGAGAGGGGGATCTTTCTGTTCAAGCGTGTTTGCTTTAGGAGCTTTTTGAAGCGTAAGTAAAAAGACAACACCAAAGATACAAGCAGCTCCTACCCACTGAAAGAACCCAAACGGCTGCTGAAGCCAAAAGACCGTTGTCAATACAGCAGCAAGAGGCTCCAGACTTCCTAACAAACTTGTTTCTTTTGGAGGGAGGCTATCTAAGCTTTTAATATACAGCCAAAACGCCAGCATCGTTCCAAAGATGATGACAAAGAGCAAGTAGCCGTACGCAGCAAACGTAAATGTGTCAAAATGAGCTTCCCAAGGCGCCCGAATAAAGCTAAGCGCAACTCCGCCAACCACCATTGACCATCCAACAACAACCAAAGAGTCAAATCGTTTAAGAAGCCGAACTGCATACAGCGTATAAAAAGCGGAGCATACCGCAGAAAGCAGTCCCCATACGATGGCTAGATAGGGTACAGAAAGTGTTGAGAGCGACCCGTTTGTAAGAAGGAAGAAGCAGCCGGTTAAAGCTAATAAAAGGATCGTTCCGTCTTGTCTAGTAAAACGCATTTGTCTTCGAAACAGCAAGTATACAATAATAATGACGGGTGCTAAATATTGAAGCAGCGTTGCGACAGCTGCATTTCCATGATGAATAGCTGCCATATACGTATACTGCACGCCAAGCATGCCCAATATGCTATAAGTGACAAGCTGAAGAGCCGTCTGCTTTTCTTTCCAAATGAAAAGGACTTCCCGGCGATTTTTACCAAAGCAGCTTAAAAGTAAAAGCAGCAAGCCGGCTAGTAATAAACGCGTGGTCACCAGCCAGTTGACGTCAATTTCATAGTCTTGAAACAGCTTTTTTGTTACTGTTCCTCCAATTCCCCAAAACGTTGCGCCCACAATCACGAATAATAAGCCAGCACGTCGATTAGATTTCATTTGATTTCCTACCTTTACAAAATATCATGATAGTATAATCATAAAGAGAAAAAATGCGTATTTATATTCAAATCGAGCTTAAAAATATAAAAATATTGAGGTGGACTATGAAGTTTAAGCAGTTTTTAATCAATGAACAAAACTTAAAAGAGCTAACGAAGCACTATACGGGAGCGCTGCCGATTGCTTGCTATGAGACGACGATACTAGAACACGCCAGCGGTTACATCCCGCTTCACTGGCACGATGAAATTCAGCTCATCTACGTTTTAAAAGGAGAAGCAGTTTTTCAAGTGAATGAAGAAAAAATTAAGCTGCGTAGCGGGGATGGACTCTTTATTAACAGCGGCTGCTTGCATATGGCAGAAGATCTGAAGAAAACGGGCTGCGTGTATATTTGTTTAAACGTGCTTCCGCATCTTTTTTTACCTCAAGAGCTCTATACAACTTACGTTTTGCCTTACGTTCAATCCACCAACTTATCGTATGTATTGATTGATGGAAGCAAAGAGTGGAGCAGAGCTATTCAACAAGCTTTATTTGTCATTCGCAAGCTTGTGCAAACGAAAGAACCGCTGTTTGAAATTGAGATTACGGCTAATCTTATTAAGGTTTGGAAACAGCTCTTGGTTCACGCTTTTCAGAAGCAGTACGTGTACACAGAAGAAGTGAAAAATCAGCGCATAAAAGCTATGTTAACGTGGGTGCATATGAACTATAGCGAAAAAATTACTCTCGATGATATTGCAGCATCCGGTCAAATAAGCCGATCTGAGTGCTGCCGCTATTTTAAAAGGATGCTAGACGTTACGCCGCTTCAGTACGTGATGAAGTATCGCATTCAACAAAGTATTCTGCTCTTAAAGCAAGAGGAAAAAAGCATTACGGACGTAGCCTTTGAAGTGGGATTTAACAGCACCAGCTACTTTATTGATCAGTTTAAAAAAATGATGGGAATGACGCCACTTGCTTATCGGAAAGGGAAGCTCTAAAAGTGTTTGTGGAAAATAATTGTAAAAAATGCGTTTCTCCCTTATCATAGTGGGTAAATCTACCAAACTATGGAGTAGGATAAGGAGAATCAAATGAAATCAAGAATAAATGAACTCATTCAACATACAAAAGAAAAATTGGGCTTGCAAGACTACTATTTATATCGTTCAGACGTTAGGCGCAGTGCTACTATTCTAGGAGACACCATCTATACACTTTCAATGGAATGGTTTCCGAATTATGAAAAAGACTTGTTAGATGAAGATCTTAACCCTACTGGAACAGCTGTAGTGGAAGTCGATTTTCACACAGGACTGTTTACAACTGCTATTTTCGTTGGCGGGATTTCTTATGCTGAAGGTGTCAAGCTTTCGATTGAAGACTCGAATGCTGTTGTTCGTTGGATTGAGAGCGAAACGGGACTTCAAGAAGGCACTCATTTTGTATTTCATAAGCGTAAGGACAAGCGAATGTCCTTTAGAAAAATCCTAAACGGTGTTTCCGTATCGCCATCTGGATTGATTGAAGTTGAAGTGGATGAAGCGGGGAATTTAACATTTTTCTCAATCAACGGAGATTTTTCAAAGAAAGAGACGTTTAACAGAGAAAAGTATGAGCTTACTCTACCGCAAGTGAAGCACATTGTGGCTGAGCAGCTAAAGTTAGCTGAATTTCCAAGTATGGAGACGGAAAAAATGACGCCTGCTTATGCAATTGAAGAAGTATACATACGAAATCGCGATTTGTCGCTGATACCATTCAGCGTCATTGTTGCTGAAAAGGCCTATGTAGAACTTGATAAACTAATCAAGTGGGAAGGTGAAGTTCAACAAGCGTTTCAAGAAAAAAGCTTGACGCTAACAGAAGAAGTATCATTTAATCAAGCATTGAAACGAGAGCCACATCCTGACTTAAAAGAAGTGACGAAGGAAGATATTGAGCGGAGCATCGCAGCGGTTCAGCGCTTTTTAGCACAAGTATATAAGAGCGACTCTGGAAAGTGGTCTTTAAAATCTATACATCGAGACAAAGGCTACTTAGTCGCTAAAATACAATTAAAAGAACAAACGCAGAGTGTGTTGAAACGAAACATTCAGCTGTTTATTGATCGTTCTTGCTATGAGGTTATGAACTATATGGATACAAAGTCCCTTTTAGAAATGACTGCAGACTTTCAAAAAGCAGAAGAAGTAACAGTTGCGAAAGCAGAAGCGCTTGAGAAGCTGCACAATTTCATAGAACTTACGCCATACTACGTTTATGACCGCAAACAAGGAAGGTACGTTCTTTGCGGAAAGCTAGACTGCCATTACGCTGTAAATGCTATAACTGGAGAAGTCGTTTCACTTGATAATCTGTAACAACAGGAGGTAAGGATATACAATGCGTTTAAATTTAAAAAGATTCACCGCTTTACTGATAGTAACGTTGAGCCTCACAGCTTGTCAAAGCGTAAACGAACAGGAAGAAACACAACCGGAAGCGACAACAGAAGAACAAATAAAAGCAAGAGCGCTCCAAGATGAATTTACGCGCAGCATGCTGAAATCCGCACAGGAAACGGAAAAAGGATACTATACGCTTGAATCCAAAACGGGGGAGTATGAGATGTTGTTTCCGGCTGGTGGGGAAATTTCTGAGAAGCTTTATTCATATACAGAAAACCAAATTGAATCCTATGTAATAGGCGCAGTATACGGTGATCAAGTAGAAGCGCAAATCCGTATCAACTATAACCAAGAGCTTTATAACGATAAAAAAGGAGTAAGTTATTCTATTGATTTTTTGACGAATAATTTAGGGATCTCATCAGCTTTTGAAAAAGTAGACTTGAAAAATCGAACATTGTATATAGCACCATTCAAGGTGGACGAAGACGCAGTTGGTTATGCGGCATATGTTCATCCAAAAAGTCAAAAAGGTGGAGTAAAAGTAGTATATTCAGTAGGGTGTAATCAGCTTCAGGTCCAGTGTGAACCATCAAATGAAAAAATAAAAGATCGAGCACACAAGGTAATGTCATCAATTACCTTTAAGTGAAATCGAAAACAGCTTATATAGAAATAGAAGAATTCCAAAAGGTAGGAGTTCTTTTTCTCTATAAGCCTTTTAACGTCTTCTATGGCTATATGCTATAGTTGTTTTATGAATTTTTCTTGTGGAAAGAGATGAGATTAAGTGGATAATAAAATAGTAAGGCAGTAGAAGTTAGAACAAAACTTAAAAGACCTTAAAATAAACACGAAAGGTAGTGACCATCAATTATTTGATGAATGTATTGAAACGCTTGGAGAAAATACAGTAATCCTTTCGAACGAAAAGAGTCAAGCAATTACTAATTTAATAGAAGAAAAGTTTCCTATCTCTGTTTCTGGAAAAGTTGATTGGAGCAATATAGAAAATCATTTGCTTATTCAGAACAGGGAAGAGTTACTTCCACGCATTAAGCAAAGAGTAAAGGACTTTGAAGACAGAGTTTATCTCATTTGGGATGACAATTAACTTCCAGTAATCGAAACAAGCCTGAATCATATATTTCAATCTTTAGATAAAATTGAAGCAGTTAGTTTTTATTATTGTCTGTTTGATACAAATCTTACGCTTATAATTGAAATTTAAGATGAGCAAATCATTAAGGTTGGGTTTAGTGAACTATTAGGGAGATAGCTTAAATAACAATCTCTATACATGTTGATACCATAAAAGAAAGGTACATAAGTGCTAAAAATTAGGAGGAGAACTATGCATATAAAAACAAAAAAAACGCTAGCCATAGTTCTCAGTAGCCTGATTTTAGGCGGCTGTCAAATGAGTGACGAACAATCAATTGAAACAAAGTCCCTAGACCAAAAGCCAAGCGAAGTGGCGACAGAGGAATTGCCAAATACCAGAGTCCTTCAAGATGAATTTACGCGAGATATGATCAAGTCGACAAAAGAAACGGAAAAAGGATATTACACGCTTGAATCCAAAACGGGTGTGTATGAAATGTTGTTTCCAACTGGTGGGGAAATCGATGGCATTGGTTATACGCGAAAAGATGAAAGCAGTGAGGCATTTTTAGCTGGTATTCTGTATAATGACAAAACGGAAGCGTTGCTTAGAATTAAATATACAAATGCTCTCACTAGTGTTGCATTAAAATAATTCAACGCTTTATAAAAATCTAAATTTTCAGTAATTTTATCTT
>NZ_JBXDLD010000133.1:0-2549 GCF_056820425.1 Priestia sp. KCTC 13724
GTTTTTCTTTATAAAAGGAAAAATAAGAAAACAGAAAATTCGGTTAAAATTTATGCGACGCTAGTGCTAATTTTTTATTTTCTTTTAATTTCTGATTAAGGTCTCCAAGTAGTGATTGAATCTCAACAAAATCATTTTCATAATTCCTATTTAAAATACGATATAATAATTTGTATTCTCCATTTGCAACTAGTTCCTTTTTAGCATCACGTAAAGCGTCAAGGACTTCTAATTTCAGCATTTTTATGAAGTATGGATCACATTTATTTGTTGGGTTATTTCCACCAAAAATTACATATTCGTATTGATCAATAGGAAATTCAACATGATGAAATAATTCTTCCTTTTTTACCTTTCCCTCGATTAACAGTTCCCTTAAATTAGCAACTTGTCTCTCAACCCATTCTTGTCTTTTAAAACCAGCCCTTGCTTTAAACCAATAAGTAAGTTTAGCCTTAGTAAAGGTCTTTTCATAGAACCAATCCCCCACTACTGCAAGTTGCTCCTCATCTAGTTCATCCAAAATTAATTCTACCCTTACATCAGGATATTTTATTTTTGATTCGTCAATGATCTCTTCATCTATAAGGTTTACAATAGACTTTTTAAAGGTTTCTTTTGTTTTAGAGTTGATGTCATCCACATCTAAAAACCTTTTCTTAAACATTGTAATATCTTGACTTAAGACCAAACCAATACAATCAATAAGGTTTGATTTTCCGATATTATTTTCCCCAATAATTGCAGTAAATGGTTTCAGCGGTATAGAGAATTTCCCTTCACCGAAATTTCTATAGTTCTTCACACTTAACTTTGAAATATACACGGCTAACTAAACTCCTTAACAAAATTTAATTTATAGTATCCATGTAGGAATTCTACAAAAGATGACAAAATCCTCCATTTTTTCTAATCCTCTAGTTCTTAATTGATTTCTCAAAAAAAACAGTAGGTTTCCCTACTGTTTGAAATCATGATCAGTCTGTAAAACGTTTCAAAAGTTAGTTAACTTTGTATTAAACCTGTGAAACTATCCTAATCTTTTTTAGTTTATTATTTCTACCTGCATTAATTCTTTTCCCTATTTTTTACTTAACATTTCTTTTTGGTATTCAATTATGCCGTTTATGTATTTGAGTTCCTCTAAATTACAGAAATACTTATGTCCATCTTCAACTGTGATTTGTACTGGATAGTGTTCAATTTTCTTGTCAATTTTAACATCAATAAGACCACAAACTCCTGAATGGACAATGTTGTCACAAATATCCTCAACATAAAAGTTTCTAAGGACCATTATCGAATCCCTCTTACTAAGAACGAATTCTTCTATATCTCGACCATCATAAAGTTCCAATAGAACCGTATTACCTGTTGCATGAGTTATCGTTACCCTAGTTGCACCATTATAAAAATCATTAATTTCGATTAATTCTTCAACACTTAATTTAATCAATATTTCCACCTCCATTAACCGTTTACTTCTACATTGAAGCGATGATTACTGCATTTTTAGAGCAAAAATTTTATCAACATATTCGGAAATTAAGGCAAGTAAAAAGACAAGGATTTCACTCCTCGTCTTTGTCCAAATAAATAGGATTCAATTTTTCAACTTGTTTTAAACACTCGAAAATCGCATCATCAACTAGAATATACTCGCTCAGGACAGCATGTATATTTTGAGTAAGATCTTCAAAGGTTGCAAAAGCAATATCTCTAATCTCTGTATTAAAAACTTCAATTAAAGAATTTTCTTGATTAATTTTTGCTAGCCTTTTATCAAACACAAATAAAAAGTACTGATATTGAGCAAAACCCTCGTATTGCTTCCAATTGATTCTTTTAAAGCGTGTAATAATAAATTGGTAATTTTCGTAATGGAATTCAATAATTTCATTTTCCATTGGTTTTCTTGAGTGATTTGTTTGCTGCAAGTGTATCTCCTCCATTATCTTATGAAAATTAATACATGACGACTCTTCAAGATAATGAAGTAAAAACCTTGATTTTTATGGGAAGAAATACATTAATGATTGATTTTAATACTTATGTATCACTTCATACCTAAAGTTGATTGGAGGGGCTGTTTAACCCCGATTTTCGGGCAAAAAATCACCCTCTACCTAAATTAATCAGCAAAAAATATCATCACTATAAAATCAACATTTTTGTGATTACAATACACAATAGTAATTGCCTATTTCCTGCTGTAATATTATTAACAAAGGAGGCGGAATCTAAGTGAAACAAATTGGATTGGTTGAATATAGGTTAATACCAGACTTTTTAAAAATATCGTTTACAGAGGGGGTAAATTCTCTTACACAGTTTGTATCTACCCTTTATGAAGAAAAAAGGATTGATCTAATTGCAAGACTGTTTGGATATCTTGAACCTGAATCGTACTATCTTGGCTACCATGGATATTGGGATGGTGAGAATATAAATCCCTTATTTTATTTTTATAAAACATATAATGTAAGCCCGTAATCAAACAACGCATATAAAACATCAGGCACCTCCGGTACGATAAATGTATCAATCAA
>NZ_JBXDLD010000134.1:0-34708 GCF_056820425.1 Priestia sp. KCTC 13724
GTTTTTCTTTATAAAAGGAAAAATAAGAAAACAGAAAATTCGGTTAAAATTTATGCGACGCTAGTGCTATTTTTTAAGTAAGAAAAAAGTTTTTAAAAAAAGGTGAAAAAAATTGAAATATGATACAATACACACTATATTAAAAATAGTTGAATGAAAGAAGAATTGAAAGGATCGATAAAGATGCCTAGATGGTTGAAAAGAATGCTCGTTGTATTAATTACGGTATTTACATTTGGGCTTGTCACGCCACCTGAGTATTTATACGTTGATGACGCGAAAGCCGACAAGCAGCATAAATCAGGCTATATACGTGATGTTGTGCCTTCCACAACCACGTTTGAAGATGCTGAGCTTCCCTCTATCCACTTTAAGTTTGAAGATGTTGATTCATTTGTTGCATATGCAATGGACCAAGCAGAGAAACAGTCCGTTGAAAAGTTTGGAACGAAAATTGGCCCTGTTATTGAAGAGGAGTTTCGAGGGGCTGTCCTACCAGAGATTGAAAAAGTCCTTACTGATATTGGCACAGAAAGAGAACAAGATATTACAAACCTAGAGATAAGTGAGCATCCAGCTTCGGGTTACGGAGAGAAAATTTTTCACGTTTATGACCTGCAGTCTGGGCAAGATTTAATTCGCTTTCATGTGCGGCGAGAGAACCCTCCAAAAGATGGGTATTGGTTTAACTTCCATTATCATAAAGCAGAAGATAATTTTCAAAAACACTATACGTTAGGGAAAATTTATTGGAACCGTAATATGCCTCCAAAATGGATGTCGTAATCAGGTTCAGTGACTAAAACTAGATTTTGATAAATCTAGTTTTTTTATTTATCTCTGGTGATAGGTTGTATGAGAAGAGTAGATGCCAAGATTTGCTTGGGAGTCTCCCTAGCTTTATGTGATAGCATAAAGCTAGGGGAGGAACAGCAGGTGAAAAAGAGAATCTTATTTGTTTGCATGTTATTGCTTGGCATGGGTCCAGCAATAACGTATTCTTCGTTTGAAAGAAATTATACGCTATTAAAAAATGTGGATATTGGAATGGAAACAAGCAACCAATCATACATTTCTCGCTATCTAAATGAAATAGTTTACATCCCAAAAGACAACTATAACGAACAAGAAGTAATGACTAGCTTGCACTATATTAGTCGCATACCGTCCCCGCTCTTAAAAGAAATGGCTCAAAAAGAAATTAATATAAAGTTGTTTAATGGCCAGCTAACCGATGAGCCAGGTTTTTTATTTTTAAAAGGAAAAGTACCAAGAGGCTATGAGCTTTCGAGTAAAGTGTGGGACGACGTCCCTGGGGCGGGAGGTTCAAAAACGGTTTACGTAAAAATTGGTCACAGCAAAAAAGGGCAAGGGCACGGTTCGGTCAATCTAGAGCTTCACGAGATTGCTCACACGGTTGATCGTCATATTTTACACAACCTCCGTCATAAAGAGAAATTTTTAACGGTTTGGAACGAAGAGAAACAAATATTATTTCCAAATCAACATTACTTTTTAAACTACCCAGAAGAATACTTTGCTGAAGTATTTGCAATGTATTATGCAAATTCGTTTACGCGTACGTATTTGAAAGAAAATGCTCCGAAAACAGCTCGTTACTTAGAAGAAGTGATTGGTGGACGGAACTTTTAAGGTGCCAAGCAAGTAATATGATAAATCGAAATGAATTCGTTATAATAGAAATGAGCGATTTGACAAAGATTGTTAAACACGAACATAATTGTATGAAGTTTGGTATTGGAGGATTTAGTAATG
The DNA here is from genome assembly GCF_056820425.1 of Priestia sp. KCTC 13724. NCBI lineage: Bacteria > Bacillati > Bacillota > Bacilli > Caryophanales > Bacillaceae > Priestia > Priestia sp. KCTC 13724. Next base: position 1,777 of record NZ_JBXDLD010000134.1, read on the forward strand.
AAAAAGATTACAGAGGAAAAGCAGTTTCATGAACAAATCAAAAGAGAAGAGCTAAGCGTTGGTATCTTCACAACAACATGGTGTCCAGACTGTAAACGCCTTGATATGTTTATTGGTGAAATTATTGAAGAAAACCAAGATAAAGCTTGGTTTGAAGTGGATAAAGATGAGTTTGAAGAACTTTCTGCAGCAAACAATGTAATGGGAATTCCGTCTCTTCTTGTTTATAAAAATGGTGAGAAAATTGCACATCTTCATAGTGCAAATGCAAAAACACCTGAAGCAGTGCGTGAGTTTTTAAGTTCAATCTAAGTTGATTAGCTACTTGTTTACATAAGCAAGTAGCTTTTTTGTATAGAGTTTTGCTAAACGTCCCGCTCTTATTTTTTAAGAGTCTTTCTTGTCTTTAAACACTTTATTAGATAAAAACAAGCTTGTAGAACACGAACGTACGTTTTATAATTTAAATGTGGGAATACATGGTAATATGGAGGGGTTTTGAATGTACATAACAGTAGAAGATTTTATTAAAGAGTGGAATCGCGAAGCCATGCTAACTCAAAAAGTTTTAGAAGGCCTAACTGATCAGGCGTTAACTCAAAAAGTTTATACAGAAGGTCGTACTCTAGGAAGAATTGTGTGGCACTTTACGACAAATATTCCAGACTATTTGGCTCATTTTGGGTTGGAGATAGATTAGCTAGCAAATGCTGAACATGTACCCTCTTCCGCTAAAGAGATTGCTGGAGTTTTCAATAGAATTAGCTTACAAGCAGCGAAAGCTGTTAACCAGCAGTGGACAGATGAAGCGTTAAAAGAAGTTCAAACAGCCTTTGGTCGACAAGAGACGAATGCTCAAATTTTAATGGGATTGATCAAACATATTATTCATCACCGTGGACAAGTTACGGTACTTATGCGTCAAGCTGGAATTGAACCTTTTGGTGTATACGGTCCCACCAAAGAAAGATGGGTTGGTGTAGGCGTGGAAAACCCTCCTGTTTAAAAGTAATTAGGCTATAAAAAAAGAGTCTTTTCACAGACTCCAAAGACTTACCCCTAAATTTTCAGCCTATCATAATGATACAATAGCAAAAATGTTTATATCTTACTATTACTTTGCTAGAACTTCTGACCTAAAATGTATGAAAGTTATGTCGATTTTCTATTTCCATTTTGAATGGAGTGCGTTATACTAAGACAGGTGAATAATCGTGAAGCAATAAGGTCTCAAATTTAACATTGAGTGAAAAGGGAAGTTTGGTGCAAGTCCAACGCGGTCCCGCCACTGTAAACGTTAGATGTCTAAAGATGCCACTGTTTGAAAAGTGGGAAGGCTTAGTACATCATATACGTAAGTCAGGAGACCTGCCTTATTGTCAACTGTGAAACCTTCGAGGAGAGGGGAAGCAGGGTATTTGACGTACATAAACAATGCGAAAGTCATTCGCATCATGTAACGTTACCTGCTTTACTTTCGATTGAAAGTAAAGTTTTTTTATGTGTGCTGAGCGACTTCATAACCGATACATAATTAGGAGGGGTTATCAAAATGAAAAAGTGGTTATCATCTGTTATTGTTGCGATGTTCCTTGTTGTTCTTGCAGCGTGTGGGGCAACTGATGAAGGAAGCAAACAAACAGAGCAAACAAAGCAATCAAAAGAGCAAGCTGTTACGGTTAAAGATGCAAGAGGAGAAGAAGTAACGGTTGAACAAGCACCCAAGAAAATTGTTTCTCTTATGCCAAGTAACACGGAAATCGTCTATGAGTTAGGTCTTGAAAAAGAATTAATCGGAGTAACAAGCAACGATGATTATCCTGCAAGCGTGAAAGAAAAAGAGCAGGTAGGAGATATGAATATCAACGCAGAAAAAGTTATTGCATTAAATCCAGACCTTGTGTTAGCTCATGGTTCAAGCATGGGAATGTCGGATGAAGTTTTTAAGCAAATTGAAAGTGCTGGTATTCCATTATTTGTTGTAAATGATGCAACTGATTTCAATACTGTGTATGAAACGATTGGGAACATCGGAAAACTAACGAACAAAACAGATGAAGCAAATAAAACAGTAAAAGAAATGAAAGCTGCTGTTTCAGAAATTGAAGAAAAAGCGAAAGAAATTAAAGACGAAGATCGTAAGAAAGTATGGGTAGAGGTTTCACCTGCGCCTGAGATTTATACAACTGGTAAAGGTACGTTTATGGATGAAATGATTAAAATAATCGGAGCAGAAAACGTAGCTGGAAATGAAGAGGGATGGGTAAAACTTTCGGAAGAGAAAGTGGTTGAGCTAAATCCAGATACAATCGTTACAACATATGATGGTGACGCCAACGAAATCAAAAATCGTCCAGCATGGAGCGATATTACAGCTGTAAAAGAAAATCAAATCGTAAACGTTGATTCTAATAAAACAAATCGACCTGGACCACGAATTGTAGAAGGGTTAGAAGAGTTCGCGAAAGCCGTATATCCTGAGGTGTATAATTAATCGAGAAAAGGACCATATTCCAATTCAAAAAGGAATTGGTCCTTTTTTATCGTTACGTCTTGAGCAGGATGATGAATTATTAACGATGAAAACAAGTATACCGTTTAAAGCGTACAGTTCAGGCGTACTAGGAGATGGTATGCTTGAGACTAACGTTTTTTATAATCGTTTTGTACACAAATACTACCGTGCTGATTCACCTGCTGAAGAATATAGAGCATTTTTAAAAGAAAAAGGCTTCGTTTATGATAAAGTAGTAGGGTTGATGACGGCTGTTTATTTACGGAACAAATCGGTTTATACATATTGTAAAGATGGTCTTACAGTCTCATCTATTATTACTGCCGGAGTTGGTAATGCCGTTGATTTGACGTCTGATGATATTACTCCATTTTCTTCAGGGCCTGGAACGATTAATATGTTCATATTTATTGACGGGAAATTAACGGATGCTGCGTTTTTACAGCTGTTTATCGCAGCAACGGAAGTGAAAACGCGAATGCTTTACGAGCTGGGAGTGCAAGATTCGAACACAGAGACGCTTGCGACAGGAACATCTACTGATAGCATTTGTATTGCCGCAAGCCAAACCGGTAGCATGTATGAGTACGGTGGGTCCATGACGGCTCTGGGACAAGCGGTAGGAAAGCTCGTTAAGCTAAGTTTACTTGAAACCATTCAAAAAAGGTGATGTGTATGGACTTTCAACAATTAATTGTAGCGCATTTGCTAGCTATCTCAATGGCGCTTGTATTAGATGCTATTATCGGAGATCCTGTAAATTGGCCACATCCCGTCAGGTGGTTTGGACGCTGGATTTCTTTCATTGATAAGCGTTTAAACCAAGGTAAGTTTCAACGAATGAACGGTCTGTTCCTTGTATTAAGCATGGTAGTATGGTGTTTTGTACTACCTCTAGCTCTTCTAATCGCTCTATATGAAATTTCCTACTGGATTGGAATTATAGTCGAAGGCATAATGATTGCTACCACAATTTCAACAAAATCTTTGGGGGAAGCTGCCTATAAAGTAGCGCTGCCTTTACAAAAAGGTGACTTACAGGAAGCGCGCTTTCAAGTGGGCATGATTGTGGGAAGAGATACCGATCATCTTGACGAAAGCGAAATTGCCAGAGCGACAGTTGAAACAGTGGCGGAAAACACAAGTGATGGCATTACAGCTCCTTTATTTTTTGCTTTTGTATTAGGCGGAGCAGGCGCTTTTTTTTATCGAAGTATTAATACGTGTGATTCAATGGTGGGCTATAAAAATTCTATGTATGAAAAGTTTGGATACTTTAGTGCGAAATTAGATGACTGGTTGAATTTTATCCCTAGTCGGCTGACAGCGTTTATTATGGTTATTAGTAACGTAATGCACAGTGAATTTACAGCAAAGCATGTGTTTAGCATAATTAAAAGGGATGCACCTAAACACCCGAGCCCAAACAGCGGCTATGGTGAAAGTGCTGTTGCCGCTTTGCTTGGCATTCAGCTAGGAGGTCGCAACACATACAAAGGAATTGTTTCAAATCGTGCGAAAATGGGAGATCCTCTTTATTCTTTAAATGTTAGTCATATTTTTAAAACAGTCCAAGTGATGAAGCGGACCGTTTGGTGTACTTGGTTTTTTTATCTGATAGGAGGGATACTGATTGGCATTACCTACACATGGAGCTAACCCCGCAATTTTTCTAGAGGCGATAGGCCAAAATGCAGAACGTTCATTCATTGATTTTAGCGTGAATACAAACCCTTTAGGAGCACCGAATATCATTAATGAAAATTGGGATGAACTTAGAGAAATCGCTTTTTCTTATCCTGATCCTGATGTGAAAAAGCTAACGGGCCTCATTGCTACTTACCATAAGCTTACTTCTAATGAAGTCTTAGTAACAAACGGTGCAGCAGAAGCCTTCTTTTTGCTTGCTTCCATATTTTCAAACGAAAAGGTAGGGATTTTACAGCCTACTTTTATTGAATATGAACAGGCGAGTTTAGCTCATGGCTGTGAAATCATTCATATTTCTCTGGAAGAAACAGATAATTGGAATTGGAATATATCGGAAATAAAACAAAAGCTTCCAATCTTAAAAGTCATATGGATTTGTCATCCCAACAACCCTACCGGACGAATGTATGACATAAATGAGTGGGAAGAGCTAATTGACTTAGCTCATCGTGAGAAGACTTATCTAGTTGTTGATGAAGCGTTTATTGACTTTGTAAAGGGAGCTTTCTCGTTTGATCGATGGATTCAAAAGTATCCATATCTAATCATTGTTCGGTCTATGACAAAAATGTTCAATATTGCAGGGGTAAGGTTAGGGTATGTTTTAGCTCATCAAGGCATCATTACTAAGTTGATGCAAAAGCAGCCACCTTGGAGTGTGAATGGTATGGCGCAGCAAATTGGCCGGTGGTGCTTATCTGAAGCGGAGTTCGTGAATAAGACGGTCGAGTATATTGATACAGAAAGAAAGCGAGTGACAAACGAGTTACAAAAGCTAGGGTTTACCATATCTCATTCGGCAACTAACTACTATTTATGCAGTATTCCAGAGAGTTACACTTCAGCTGGATGGCTGTCATTTTTAGCACAAGAAGGAATTGTAGCAAGACACACGGAAAATTTCTTAGGCTTAAACGGTCGTTATGTTCGATTAGCAGTCAAAACACAAGCAGAGAATGATCAGCTTATTAGCGTATTGAAAAAAGGGGTCGGGTTGTCATGTTAGTATTTGTAACCGGAGGTGTTCGCAGCGGAAAGTCAGCAGCGGCAGAGGCATTTGTTCAAAAGCTAATGACCAATCGTGCCGTCTATCTAGCGACTAGCCGCGTCACTGATCATGAAATGCAAGAGCGAATTTCGTTGCACCAACAGCAACGAAATGATTCTAACTTGTCATGGTCTACTCTTGAAGTTCCAAAAGATCTATCTGGTATCTATTCATCGATTCAAGAAACGGATGTCATTTTGCTAGATTGTGCTACAAATTGGCTGGCAAACGAGCTTTTTACCAAGGAAGAAAAGTGGCAATCTCATTTGAAAGCAAACGAACTATTCAACAAAATGGTAGGAGTAATTCATCAATTGAATGAGCGATGTCAGCATCTTATCATTGTATCAAACGAGTTGTTTGAAGAGAGCGTCCTAAAGGGACCTACGTTTACATATATGAAGTTATTGGGGCGAATTCATCAGGAGATTGTGAATCAAGCAGACTTAGCGATTTGTGTAGAAGCGGGTATTTCCTGCTACTATAAGGGAGATGAAACAGCATGGCAGTAAAAGAGTGGATGGTCATCGCGCGCTTAGCACTGCAGTTTTTTACAATCTTGCCAACAGCAAAAACAATTCAATGGACGGAAAAGCGCACGGCCAAAGCACTTTATTTTCTACCATGGATTGGCGCTTGTATAGGAGCAGTTAGCTATGGGCTATTTTTAGGTCTAGAATGGTTAGGGGTTAGCACTGTCACGACGGCTATTTTGCTTATGCTAGCTGGTGGGATACTCACAGGAGGCTTACACTTAGATGGATGGATAGATGTGAGCGATGCTTATTTTTCACATCAACCAAGAGAAAAAAAGCTTGTGATTTTAAGTGATCCTAACGTAGGTGCATTTGCAGTTCTGTCAATTCTAGCTCTATTAGCTCTGCGTTTTAGCGGAATAAATGAGCTGATTAACATTGAATCAATTAATTTAGTTACGTTCATGAGCGTATTTGTATTGCCTCGTATTGTAGCAGGGTGGATTTTGCTTTGGGATCAGCCTGCTAAAGAAACAGGGTTAGCTTCTTATTTTCAAAAAGGCTCAACTGAAAGACAAAAGTGGATCTATGCTGCAATGAGCATACTAATGATTGCAGGTCTTGTCTATTTAATGGAAAATAAAGCTGTAGTTTTAATTGGTGCTATCACTGTTTTTATATGGATTAAATTTTATCGCGCTCAGTTTGGAGGCATTACGGGAGATGTCATTGGAGCAACGATTGAAGGAGGGGAAACCCTTGTATGGTTGAGTATGTGGATATGCTATTTATTCGGCACGGTTTAACAGAACCTAATAAGCTGCGCCAGTACATCGGATGGAGCAATCCGTCGTTAAGTAGTGAAGGAATTGCAATGTTAAAAGCGTCGGATGTGGTGCCGGACTTAGTTGTTGGAAGTGATTTGAATCGTACAAGAGAAACGAGCGCAATATTATTTCCCAATCAGCCATATACTGTCTTTGAAGATTGGCGTGAACTTTCATTTGGCGATTGGGAAGAGCGTACATATGAGCAGTTAAAAAATGATTCCGCATATCGAAAGTGGATTGATGCGCCTTTTGAAGAGCAACCGCCCAACGGGGAAAGTTTTGAAGCCTTCTCTAGTCGAATTTGGAAAGCTTGGGATCGAACCGTTGATTTGATGCTGCAGCAAAAGGCTAGTTTAACAGCGGTTGTCACTCACGGTGGACCTCTTCGCTTCATTACCTCTTATTTTCTAGAACAGTCTTCATTTTGGGATCATTCTTTTTCGTATGGAGAAGGAATACGACTGCGTTTCAAAAAGGATGATATAAAGGAGAGAAAGCCATGCATTTCGTATTCGGTGGTGCGTTCAATGGGAAGCGAAAATGGGTAAAGAAACAGTATGAGAACCAAATTACAGAGTGGCATAGTGCTTATGAAGACTTTATAAAAATGCCTACACTCGTAAAAGGAGATCAATACATAGTTATAGAAGGAATGGAGCTATACATTAAAGAATTAATTGATAGCGGTAAAACTGTTGAAGAAGTGTGTTGCTATTTCAAAGAACAATTACAAGCATGGCGAGCTGAGAACCTGCTAGAAAATGTAATTGTTATTGGAACAGAAATTGGAAAAGGGATTGTTCCAATGAGCCAAAATGATCGCAGTTGGCGTGATGCATGTGGCTATGTCTATCAAATGCTTGTAGCAGAAGCGGAAACAGTTGACCGCATCTGGTATGGAATTTCGAATCGGATAAAGGAGGAATAAGGGAGTGAATATCTATACAAAAACAGGAGACAAAGGGCAAACAAGTTTAATAGGAGGTCGTGTAAATAAAGACGACATTCGAGTGGAAGCTTACGGGACAATTGATGAGTTAAATAGCTATGTAGGTCAAGCAATTACTCAGTTAAATGATAGGGTATTTAATGAATTAAAAGAAGAGCTTGTGACAATTCAGCACGAGCTATTTGATTGTGGAAGTGATTTAGCTTTTGCGAGAGATGATCACCCTTATAAAGTTGAAGCAAGTATGATTGAAGTATTAGAACGAAGAATTGATGAATATATGAAAGAAGCACCTGAGCTTGAGCGGTTTATTTTGCCAGGAGGTACGCAAGCAGCAGCAACACTTCATGTGTGCCGCACCGTGACAAGAAGAGCCGAAAGATTGGTTGTCGGGGTTCAGCGAGAGTTTAAAATTAACGATGCGGTCCTTCAATATTTAAATCGTTTATCCGATTACTTCTTTGCAGCTGCGCGCATCGCCAACTCACGAGAAAATGTACAAGATGTTGAGTATATTCGCAGTGCGAAAGTATTTAAAAAAGGAAAGAAAAAATAAATAAAAAAGTGTGGATATTTTTTATCCACACTTTTTTATTTGTGAAATATTCGAAACCTGAAATAAATGTCTGTAAAAAATCAGCGGTTGCCTCTATAATAAAAGCAGTGTAAAGAAAGAGAAAAGAGGTTAGGAGAATGAATAAAGGTACATTGAAACAACCTTATCAAGCCGGCCTAGTATATACGGCTAGTGCGTATGTGATGTGGGGAGTGTTTCCTTTATATTGGAAGCTGGTAGATAACGTTCCTGCAGACGAAATTTTAGCCCATCGCGTGATTTGGTCGTTTTTATTTATGCTACTATTGCTGTGCATAACACGGCAGCTTGGTAGTCTTAAAGAAACCATTGGGTATTTATTTCGTCATCCGAAAAAAACGCTTATTTTATTTTCGGCGTCCTTATTAATTAGTCTTAATTGGTTTATTTATATTTGGGCTGTCAATAATGAAAGGATTATTGAAACCAGCCTTGGTTATTATATCAATCCTCTTGTGAGCGTGCTGTTAGGTATTGTTGTTTTAAAAGAAAAGCTGAATTTCTGGCAGGTTATCTCAGTAGGTTTAGCCGCTATTGGCGTGCTGTTTTTAACACTTCACTATGGAGAGTTTCCTTGGGTATCGTTAGGGCTTGCTTTTAGCTTCGGTATATACGGGCTTGTGAAAAAGACCATTCAGCTAGAAGCTAAAGTTGGTTTGACTCTCGAAACATTTATGGTCACACCAATTGCACTTGTGTACTTTATTGTGCTATATGCCAAAGGGGATTCTAGCTTTGTAGTTGGCAATCCGACAACAAGCTTACTGCTGATTGGAGGAGGCGTTGCGACGGCCATGCCGCTTTTATATTTTGCAAAAGGTGCACCTTTAATCCCTCTATCTATGGTTGGATTTTTACAGTATATTGCACCGACGATGACCTTACTTTTAGGTGTTTTTGTTTATCATGAAGCATTCTCTAGTGTTCATATGATTGCCTTTTTATTTATTTGGGGCGGATCGGTTATCTTTGCATTATCAAAAACAAAGTTCATGGTCGCTCATCAACCCAAGATTCGCAAGAGCCGTTCGGTAGGTTTGTAATATAAAGTTCAACATCTGTATGCTGGATGTTGAACTTTTTTTTGTGAGAAAAATGAAAGGAGACGGTAGTATTAGGAATGAACACCACCGTATGTATATTATAGCTTGCGTTGAAAGTGAGCGTTTAACTGCCCACGTAGCATTTGATTTTTAACTTCTTTCATTTTTCGTTCTTCATCTTTTTTTGCTAGCTCAGTTCGAATTTCGCTTGTTTGTACCCCTTCTTCAATGCGATCTGCGATTTCCATTAACCGTTCTACGTCTGAAAAGGAATACTTTCGAATTCCTGTATTTGTACGCTCTGGAAACAATAAGCTGCGCTTTTCGTAATAGCGAATCTGTCTTTCAGATAGTCCCGTCAATTCCTTCACGATGCCAATTGACATAACCTTTTTGTCACGATAAGATGCTTCATTTGTGGACAATCTCCCTCACCCCTGAGTGTATGATAATTATGTTATATCCTTATTATAAAGGAAAAAAATACAAAAAAGTTATAACATGTTATATATTCTAACATAATTATGTGATATTTTTTAGATAAATGTGAGGAAAAATAACAAAGATGATGAAATTAGGAAATGATTCTTATAAAATAGAACAGAAAAAGTTACTAAGAAAGGAATAAAAAAGATGAGCGACAACGAAGTGATAAAGAAACAAGTTATAAAACTTGCTACAGAAATTATTGAGCTGGATTTAAAAAGAGATGAAAAGTTTGAAGAATTAACCGTTTTAGCAGGTAACCATGCTTATGAAATTCTCAGGAGAGTCCAAAATGGATAGTAAGGGGTAGTAATCCCCGTACGATAAAAAACTCCCGCTTTGGCGGGAGTTTTGTGTTTAGACTTGATCTAAAGTTGTAAGCTCTTTTTTTAACTGTTCATGACGAAGATTTTCTCCGATGATGACAAGATTAGTTGGCATTTTCAACAGCTCTTTCATATATAAAGGCATTCCATACGAGTACTGAAATGAATACGTATCAGTAGAGTGAGTAAAGCGTAAATAACCTTTCATTCGATAAATTGTATCTGGCGTATGACGTAGCCAATCTTCAAATTTTTCAAGGTCAACTGAATTTTTAAATTCATAAACAAATGTTTTTAAGTGTAACTGTTTTTCAACATGAGCTTGCTGGTGCGCTTGTTTCTCTGAAAGCTTCGCACTTGTTAAAAGTTTCAACTGAATAGAAGAATAACTTGTGAATACGCAAGCTGCTTGTGGGTTAATTGATTGAACTTCATACAGTAGCGCTGCTTTAGCTGATTCAGATAATGTGTCAGCTTTGTTCAATAGTATGACATCTGCATGTCGAATTTGTTCTTGGAGTAGCTTTTGCAATTGAATACTTAAGCTGCCTCTGTCTTGCCATCTGTGAACGTCTACCGTTGTCACGATACACTTTACAACGACATCGTTAGCAAAGAGGGGAGACATGCAGGCGTCTAATACTTCAATTGGATGTGCTACACCTGTCGTTTCAATGTAAATGGCATCTAACTTATTTTCTTGTAGAAGCGAATGGAGCTGCGTTTCAAACTGTCCTTGAATGGTGCAGCAAACGCATCCGTTTAGTAATTCTTTAAGCGGCGTGTCTTCTTCTACTTCATCGGAGTCGATAGAGACTTTGCCAAGTTCATTCATAATAACGGCGATTTGACGGCCGTTTTCTTTTTCTTGCTTTAATGCATTTTTTAACAATGATGTTTTTCCGCTTCCTAAAAAGCCGGATAAGATATAAATTTCAGTTTTGTTTATCATTTTTCTAACTCCTGTATAAAATCGAAATGATTATGATTTATGATTATATACCATACACTATGTTTGCATTTTTGTATATATCTATCTAGGTAATACATTAAAAGCATGCTTACTCTACTATATAAATGGTATCACAAACGAAAATAAATTGGAAAAAGCGAAAAGATAAAATGAATATTCTCAATTTTAAAACGCTATTATGCTAAAATAGAATAATAGATAGCAAGTGTATAGAGGGAAAGGGAGATGCTTTCATGCGAATTTTAGTATTAGGAGCTGGTGGAGTAGGGGGCTATTTCGGTGGGCGCCTTGCTGAAAAAGGAGAAGATGTTACATTTTTAGTTCGAAGTCAAAGAAAAAAACAGCTTGAAAAAAGTGGATTAGTCATTAAAAGCATACATGGTGATTATTCATTTTCTCCAAAGTTAATCACAGCAACCAGTGAGGGAGTACATCCCTTTGACTGCGTTTTATTTTCGACAAAAGCATATCATCTGGATCAAGCAATAGCTGATGTAAAACCGTTTGTAGGAAGTGATACTACTGTCATTCCACTGTTAAATGGAATTGATCATCTGTCTACGTTGCAAAGAGCTTTCGGAGAGGATAATGTAATAGGTGGTCTTTGTTTTATCGAAACGACATTGAACGCAGATGGGGAGATTATTCAAACAAGCCCTGCACATCGAGTCGTTTATGGAGAATTTAATGGTGAAAAAACAAATCGAATCGAGCGCTTAGAAACTGCATTTAGCTATACAAAAACTGCATTTGTGCTAAGCGATTGTATTGAACAAGAGATGTGGCATAAGTATCTATTTATTACAACCCTTTCTGGAGTTACTACCTTGATGCGTTCACCAATTGGGCCTATTCGTGATGTAGAAGGAGGTAGAACGTTTATTCAATCTCTTCTTCAAGAAGTGTATGAAATCATGGTAAGAGAAGGTGCTCCGGTTAGCGATGGAATTGTACAGCAGCATATGAAAACAATGGAATCGATGACTTATACTATGAAATCATCCATGCAACGAGACATTGAGAAGGGGTATATGACTGAAGCGGAACATCTTCAAGGGTACCTCCTACGGTTAGCACAAAAATATGATGTGAAATCAGACATTTTACATATTGTCTATCAACATTTAAAGGTATATGAGAAAGTTCAAAAAGGGACTGATAACCAGTGAGCTTGACAATTGATTTTGCAAAATTAGATGTGATAAAGTCTCTTGTTCCAGTTCAGCAGGTACAAGGCCTTTCCTCAAAAAAGGGTCTATATTTTCTCTTTGATACGGAAAAGGAACTTGTCTATATTGGTAGTACAATGAATTCATTAAAACAAAGGGTGTTTGCACATCTTAAAAGCGGTGATTTTCAAGAAAACCAGCCTATTGCGTTTATTGGCTGGTTGGAGATAGAAGGTTCAAAAGAAACGATCGAAGCGCTTAAAACGATGCTCATTAATGCGTATTTCCCTATCTATAATCAATATGGCATTAAGTATAAGCATAAGCGGCCTCTAAGAGCTGAGCATACTAATTGTCAGGTAGAGGTTAAAAAAGCTGTAGAGCCTGCAACATCCAAAGTGAAAAAAGTTGTTGGAAATAAGCGCTTTACTTCGGCTAGTGTAAAAGAAATAGCAAATGGAGATGAAGCGAAGAGGTTATGGTCTCGGAGTGAGGCTCGGGCAATACTTCATTTATCAGACGCTGAGATTATCACTTTAAGTGAGAGACTGTTGACGGAACAATATTTCTTTCAACGTGACATGAAAAAGAATCTTATATTTACGCTAAAAGATTTGGTTGTCATGCAGGTTTTATTAAATATTACTCAGCACCACGTCGTGAAGAAGAGAGAAATGAAAGAGGCTATTCGTTTAGTCCAAAAATTTGGATTGATTGAAGCGCTTAGAATTTCTGAGCGCTTAATTACGAAAGTAAATATGTAGACGACAAAGAGGCTGGGACATAAGTAATTCAGCCAATGATAAACCTGAACGATTGAGAGTTTCTCACTTTTAATCGTTCAGGTTTTTTGGTTGATTGTGAAAACAATGTTGGAAACAGGGTGGAATGGAGCGTAGGACACTCGACTCCTGCGGGAAAGAGAGGGAAAACTGAGATCCCGCAGCGCAGCGAGGAAGCTCAGGTTCCTCCCCGCGGAAAGCGAGTGGCCGTAGCGCAATGGAACGAACGTGTTGAGACAAACCAAAAAGATTGGAACAGCTAGTGTTCGTCTCTTAGAAGCAATCATTTTGTTATGTCCCAAACGCTTTAATACTTAAGCAATTTCGTCAATAACCCGTGGGAGGGCAATAATGGAAAGTATACATAAAGAGCTAACTACGTGATGCATTTCAAAGATAGCAATAATGAAAAACATAATGGACATGTATAGCTGCAATCCCTTTAATCCCCACGATCTTTGCGCAAGAAAGAAGTCACTTAACACGAATAAGAAAAAAATAAGCGAACTGCATACTATGATGACCGTACTTGACATCGTATGGTTATAAGCACTAATAAGCAATAGTGTAATAAGTAATAAAACGGCCGTTGTTTTTAACAATTTTATCATCATTTTCACCTTCAATACAAAGTGATTTGTGTTTTTATTTTATAGCATAGTCAATAAATCGGAAAGTCAAACACCATAAGTATAACAACAATTTAACATCTTTATAATGTATTTACAAAAAGTTGTCTTCTAAAACTAGCTCTTAGGCTGTTAAATTGACGATTAACAAGCATAATGCTATAGTATGTTTTCAAAAAATCTAGCTAATCCAGCAATGTGGAACGTTGTTAAATAAGTAAAAAGGACGTGTTTGTTTGAGCGAAAAATTATTATTAATTGACGGCTTTAATTTGCTGAGCCGATGCTACTTTGCTACATCATATGGGCGAGAAGAAGCTGATTTACCTCGCAATAGCAAAGGTTTATTTACAAATGCGCTGCGTGTAGTTGTTCAAAAGATGAATAATTTAATTAAGCAATATGAGCCAACGCACATCGTTGTCGCATGGGATGTAAAGCGTAACGAGACAAAACGCAAACAAGCATATAGTTTTTATAAAGAAACGAGAAATGATTTACCAGTATCATTAATTCAACAGTATGAAACGCTGCGTACTTTCTTTCAAACTGTAGGAATTCCTCAGCTCTCAGTTGAACTATATGAAGCAGATGATGTTATTGGTGCCTTTTCGTTAAAATGGACAAAACAAAAACAGTCTCCAGCATATATTTACAGCAATGATCGCGATTTGTTTCAGCTGTTAAATGAGCATGTATCGCAAATTGTGGCGAAGCCAAAAATTGGTGATGTTTTGTATACAGCTACGGACTTTAAATCTGAATATGGCATATCTCCCACTCAGTGGGTAGATGTAAAAGCTTTGTTAGGTGATAAGTCAGATAATATTCCAGGTGTTCCTGGTGTGGGTGAAAAAGCTGCATTACCTCTTATACAACAATATGGTTCAATTGAAGGAATTTATGCAAAGGTTGACGATTTAGATGTAACTTTTAATCGATATAAGAAAAAACTAAAGAGCGGCCAAGAATTAGCTGAATTGAGCCTAGAGCTTGTAAAGATTGATACGGATATTGAAGCGGTTAATCTGACCGAGTGGCCTCAACTAAAATTTGAGCGAAATTTATCACTGTGGGAAGTAGAAATAAACCGGCTAGAACTAAACATTATGCTTCAAACGTAATTTTTAGTAAAATAAAAAAGAGGAAAGCTTGAAAGGAGTAAAAACGTTGCAACCAATTGATAAAGAAAGCGTACAAGCAAAATTAGAAACTTTTTTTCATAAAGATATATATGTTCATCTTGAAACAACAAATGGAGCGTATGCGTCTCATATAAATGCAAAGGCAATGAACGTAGGAGCATTTATCCGCAATGGGAAAGTGAACGTATCAGGCGGCAAAATTACAGGTGAAGGGCCATATCGAGTAGGACTTCAAATTGATTTAGGCTGGATCTATGCGGAAGGCTTAACAGATTGGGAAGTTGATGACCATAACAGATTACTATTAGCGGGCCATGATTCGGATGGTCGTCTAGCCGTTGCGTTTCAATTAAGTGAAAAACCGTTTGAGTAAGAAAGGAGAATTATTGTGCAAGAACGATTATTAATTGTATTTCCACACCCAGACGATGAAGCGTTTGGAGCAGCTGGAGTGATTACGCTAGCAAGGCAAAAAGAAACACCGGTTACATATGCTTGCATCACGTTAGGTGAAATGGGACGAAATATGGGAAGACCGTTGTTTGCTAACAGAGAAACGCTTCCTAAGATTCGTAAAAAAGAACTTCAGGATTTAGCTGAAGTCCTTGATATTCAAGACTTACGTATGATGGGTTTACGTGATAAAACATTGGAGTTTTTAGATATTGAAGATTTTGCCGATCGTCTTGAATCTATTATTCAAGAGGTAAAGCCAACTCATATCATTACTCACTATCCAGGCTTTGCGGTTCACCCTGACCATAACGCAACTGGAGCAGCTACGCTTCATGCGGTAAAGAGAATGCCAAAAGAAGAGCGCCCGATCGTTTGGTGTCATGCCTTCTCACATGATCGCATCGAGCATATTGGTAATCCCGACGTTGTTATCGATGTATCGAGTGTAAAAGCAAAGAAGATTGAGGCATTAAAGGCGCACCGTTCACAAACAGAAGCGATGTTTGACGGCGTGGAGGTTGATGCTTTGTTATCCAACCCGCAGCTTGAAAGAATGCTTCTACGAGAAGAATTCTGGACGTATAAATGGGACGACTAAGATGACAAATCAAAAGGTATTATTTATTGGAGCAGGGCGAATGGCAGAAGCTATTGCGGCTGGGTTAATTCATACGAATGCTTCTATGAATGAACGTATCGTGATGACAAATCAACGCGATAAAAAACGTTTAGCAGAGCTTAAAGAAAAGTATGTTGTGGACGTGACGCAAGATTGGGAAGCAGAAGTTAAAAATGCTACAACTATTGTTTTAGCAATGCCTCCTGAGGTACATGACGAAGTTCTTGAAAAACTCTCTAAGCTTGTAACCAATCAGTTTGTCATTACAGTAGCAGCGGGAATTGGGCCTAGTTATTTAGAAGAGAGGTTGCCAGCTCATACAGCGGTTGCTTGGATCATGCCAAATACAGCCGCTACAATAGGTGAGTCAATATCGCTGTATGCCGTTGGAAGCTCACTGAGTGAAAGTCATAAACGAGCGTTAACAGTTATTTTAAATAGCATAGGATCCTCTCAGCTTTGCACAGAAGATGAAGTGAGATATCTTACCGCTATTACAGGGAGTGCTCCTGCGTTTGTCGCTTATTTCTCAGAAGCATTAATTGATTCAGCTATGAGCTACGGAGTGTCTAAAGAACTTGCCCAAAAGCTTGTTGTGCAGATGATGTCAGGTTCGGCTAATTTGATTAAACATGCAGCAAACCCATCAGCTGTAAGGAAGGAGGTAACAACGCCTGGAGGTGCGACAGCAGAGGGTTTAAAAGTGATGGAGCAGCATCGTTTTAAAGAAATGATTCATCGAGCTGTAGACGCTACCAATTCAAAGGCTAATGGAAGCATTAAAGGTGTAAAGAGAGAGAAACTGAGACATAAGTAGTTCAGTCCTTACTATACCTGAACCATTGAGAGTTCATAACTTTTAATCGTTCAGGTTTTTTGTTGATTGTGAAAACAATGTTGGAAACAGGGTGAAATGGAGCGTAGGACACTCGACTCCTGCGGGAAAGAGAGGGAAAACTGAGATCCCGCAGCGCAGCGAGGAAGCTCAGGTTCCTCCCCGCGGAAAGCGAGTGGCCGTAGCGCAATGGAACGAACGTGTTGAGACAAATCAAAGAGATGGGAACAGCTAGTGTTCGTCTTTTAGAAGCACTCATTTTGTTATGTCCTAGACTCTTTTTTTTGCGAAGAATTAATCAATAAATCGCTTTTTCATATCTGGTGTTGGAATCATGCACTCACTCTGTTTTCCAAACCATTTATAGCGGTTTTTAGCAATGATTTTATAAAAAAAGTTGCGAAGAGGTTTTGGAATGATAATGAAAATAGAAGCAAATTTCCAAGGTGCTTTTAGATGGTTAGCAATTTTTAAAGCAGCAGTGGATTCAGTGTAAAGCTTATTGCCGTCAATATAAACGACGCTATCAAGCTGATTGCTTGATAAGTTAAACTCCCCTAATAAATGAGCGGCAGCTTCTGATTGTAGGGATGCAAATGAAAATAAAGCATGCTGATCGTGCTTAATAATGAATTGAACGCTGTGGTTACAAAGGTTGCACACACCATCAAATAAAATAATTTTTCTCACGTCTAAAAAGCCTCCTGCTCAGGTATCATTTAACCTATTTATACTTGTGTTTTAGCAAAAAGAAAGGTACGTTTAAAAGATGTAAGTAAAATGATCCAAAAAGATACGTTATTACGATTATATAATAAGGACTCAGATGAGTTAAAGGAGAAAGGTATGAAAGAACGCGTATTAGCAAATGTATTTCATGAAGATGAACGAGTGAGTGAACTATCGCATCATAAAGAAGAAATTAAGCAGAAGAATAAGATAAGGTCTACTAGCAGGTGGATGCCGTTATTAGCAGCGGGCTTACTTTTCTCATTAGTCGGAAATGGGTATCTACTGTTAAAGTCAGACAGTGAGCAGGAGGTAAGTGAGTCTCCGGAACTTTCTGAGACTGCGACTTCTATTCAAACGGTTACTTTACAGCCGACAAACCTGAAAAAGGAAAGGTAACAGCTTCTATTGTAGAAGACAATGGAAAAGCAAACGTGGTCATTCAAGCAAGTCGCCTTCAACAACTTCAAAAAGATGAAGTCTATCAAGTCTGGCTTATTAAAGATGACAAGCCGGTTTCTGCAGGTGCGTTTGTAGCGGATGAACAAGGAAACGGAACAGTGATTTATAAAATGACAGAAGAGCAGCGGAAACAAAAGTGGGATACGATGGCAATTACTTTGGAGCCTAGTGCTAATAATAAATTACCACAAGGTGATATTGTGCTTAGCTCCGCATTATAATTAATAAAAAAAGGTATCATCAAATTTTGATGATACCTTTTTTACATACTAGAACAGTAAGTTTGCTACGATAACAGCAATTGGAAGCGTAATAAGCGTACGAAGAATGAAGATGATTACAAGGTCCATAAATTTAATTGGAATCTTTGACCCTAGTAGTAAGCCACCAACTTCTGACATATAAATGAGCTGTGTGACAGACACACACGCGATAACAAAACGAGTAAGCTCACTTTCAATGCTTGATCCAATAACAGCTGGTAGGAACATATCAGCAAACCCAACAACCATAGTTTGAGCTGCCTCGGCTGCTTCTGGTACTTGCAATAAAGCTAATAATGGCTCAAAAGGTAAGCCAATCCACTTAAATAGCGGCGTATATTCTGCGATGATTAACGCAGTTGTACCAATTGCCATTACGACAGGTACAACGCCCATCCACATATCAAGGATGTTTTGAATTCCATCTTTAAAGAATGCCTTAACGCCTGTATTATTCTCTGCTCGATCCAACGCTTTTTTCATTCCCCATGAAAAGGACGTATGCTCTTTTGGAATTGTTTCGTCTGCCACGGTATGATCTTTAGCATTTTCATGATACGTATCCGGTTTTTTTGATAACGGGGGGATACGCGGCATAATAATGGCTGAAACCAACCCAATAAGCAATACCGTTAAGTAGTAAGGAATAATATATGCTTCTAGCTTTAAATATGAAAGAATAACAATTGTGAACGTAATGGATACGACTGAAAAAGTGGTACCAATTACCGCTGCTTCACGCTTTGTATAGTAACCTTCTTCATACTGTTTACTCGTTAATAATACACCAATTGTTCCATCACCTAACCATGATGCAAGACAGTCAATGGATGAACGCCCTGGCAACGTAAAAATTGGACGCATAAATTTTGTAAATAGAGCACCACATAGCTCCAATAAACCGAAATTTAAAAGAAGAGGTAGTAAAAGACCAGCAAATAAAAATACAGAGAACAATACGGGAATTAAATCATATAAAAGCGTCCCACCTGTGTTTTCCGACCAAACAGCCTCAGGTCCAATCTTAAAATAAGTTAAGATGACATATACAGCACCAACCAAGCGCGTAATAGTCCACACCCAACTAACAAGAAAAAGAGAAGATAGAAAAGGACTATTCTTTATAAAATCCGGCTTTGTTAATTTAAATAAGATTGTAAAAACAGCTGTTGCAACAACGATGATTGTCATTATTAATGGAAGCTGACTCTCAAGCATTGCTTGTACAGCATTTGCTAAAATAGCAATAGGGATGGTTAGTTCTCCCTTATAAGAAAACGGAACAATAAACAAGAAAATCCCTAGTAGAGAAGGGAGTAAGAATATCAATAAAGTTGATAAAGCAAACTTTTTTTCAGTAAGGGGTTGTTTCAATACTTTCACCTCATTCATTATGCACATACATAGTTATTCAAAAGAAGTATGCTCAAATTCCGAAGAAATTAGAGCGGAACCTGGCTGTGTTTAAATGCATAAATCTATAAATTGATTGTATGTTTAAAACAGCAACGTTATAAAAATAACATACTTTATAAGAGAGTAAAAGTTATTAATTTAATTTAAATTTTCGGAATAAAAAGCATTTTTTGGTCGCTAGCTGTATTGGGATGAAATAAAAATAAGCAGCTGTTTTACAGCTGCTTATTCTTCGTTAAACTCGATTGCAATTTGCTGGTTTATTTCTTGCTTTAAGAGTTTAATTTCTAATAACCCATTGCGATACTTAGCTTTAATTTCATTTTCTACAAATTGAAAAGGAAGTTTAATCGTACGCATAAATACACCTGTATGGCGTTCATTGATTTTCAAATGTGGTTTTGCAACTTCATAGGAGTAGGGGAGCTGACCTTGAATTGTAAGCGTGTTGAGCTCTACTTTAATTTCTACATCCTTAGCTGACTGAAGACCTGGAAGTTCAGCCACAATAATTCCTTCTTTCTCAGTTTCATATAAATCAACTGCTGGGAATTTTTTAGGGAGAAGTGTGGTAAAGTCGTTCCAAAAGTGAGTCCCTAACATTTCTTCGACTTTGTCATGTAGAGAACTCCAATCTAAATCATCAAAGTGTTTTGACATGATATTTGCCTCCTTAGTCAGTAATAAGTGATTATTTATAGAATGTTATGGGTTCATTTTATATATATGAAGGAATCATTTCTTTTTTGACATGATTTTTGAATGTTGTTCATTGGTGGTATGTCATCTTTAACGAGGCGAGATAGTTGAAGAAATCCCCTATGATGGTATATATTATAAAATAAGGAACATAAGTTCTTGTTTTAGCTGTAAAAAAAGTTTCAGACGGAGTTAAATATTTAGACTTATGTTATGAAAAGCAGGATTATGAGAGAGTAAGAAAGTATAATTATTATATAGCGATTGTCAAGTAAACTTGAAGCGGAGGTATACCTATGAGAGAAAAACGAACGTCTAGTGGGTTCCTATTAAAGCAGCGTGCTTTTTTAAAGTTATATATGATTACAATGACCGAGCAAGAACGCTTATATGGACTCAGGCTTTTAGATGTCCTGCGTGAAGAATTTCGACCGTTTGGTTTTAAACCTAATCATTCGGAAGTATATAAAGCATTACATGATTTAATTGAAGATGGTGTATTAAAACAAGTAAAAAAGAAGAAAGAAGGAATGAAGCTGCAGGAAGTAGTATATTACAAGTTTGCAGCGGGCGGAGAGGAAAAAGCAAAACTATATAAAAAGCAGCTAAAGGTAGAACTAGAAAGATGTGAGGCAATGATTCAAAAAGCCATTCGCGATAACTTTAGCGTTGTTTCAAGAGGTATTCAATCATGAATACCTCTTTTTAACTGAAAAAAAGACATTTGTAAAGAGGGAATTTCGTCCAATTCATGTTAGGAAAAGTTATATTATGGGTCAGCAGTAGTGAAAAAGATGGATTTATAGGTATAAAATGGTTTTAATACACACTTTTAACATATATGGATAGATTATTTTTTAAAGACTATGTACTATTCATAAATAAAGGTTGAATTGATATGATACAAGTTGTACATAAATTTTAAAAACAGAAATGCCTTATTTTGAGATTCAAAATCCATGTATGAGGACCAAATAAGAGCATTTTAGAACTGAGGATGTACAAGAGTTTATTGCATAAGGTGAACATTTTACATCGTACGAAAGGAATGGAGATTATGAAGTCTACAGGTATTGTAAGAAAAGTAGATGAATTGGGTCGAGTTGTAATTCCAATCGAATTGCGACGAATTCTAAATATTAATACAGGTGATCCAGTCGAAATATACGTTGATGAAGACATTATTATTCTACAGAAATATAGCCCATATGGTGCTTGTGCCGTAACTGGTGAAATTAAGAGTGATAACCTTACGTTCGCTAATGGAAATGTCGTGCTAAGTAAAAAAGGAGCGGAACGACTTCTGAACGAACTTCAACGTACTTTAAACAAATAAAAAAAGAACGTCATTGGACGTTCTTTTTTATTATGCAGTTTTCGAAGCCTGGGCTGATGAAATAAAGCGCTTTTGAATCGTCTTAAGCCGATAGCTTAATCCAATCGCACCTACAGCCAAACCACTAATCAGTCCAATCCAATATCCAAAAGCTGCAAGTCCTGTATAATTTGCCAATATATATCCTAGTGGTAAACCAATTACCCAATATGAAATCAACGCCATAAAAAAGGTAATGTTCACATCTTTATATCCTCTCAGAGCCCCTTGAATCGGTGCTTGAATTGCATCCGATAATTGAAAAAAGACCGCATAAATTAAAAAATGAGTTGTTAATGCCAACACTTTGGGATCTGTTGTGTATAAAGCAGCTACTTTTTCTTTAAATAAAAATAAAAAGACTGCACCTAAAAGAGCTAAGCAAACGGCAAGTAAAATACCGATACGACTGTACATCTTTGCATCTTCAAAACGCTTAGCACCAGCTTCAAATCCTACAACAATTGTTAAGGCCATTGAAATGCTGAGCGGAATCATATACAGAAACGATGCAAAGTTTATTGCTGCTTGGTGAGAAGCAATTGTCACCGTATCATATGCGCTCATAAACAATGTAACGGCTGAGAAGATACTTGTTTCAAAAAAGATAGCAAATCCAATTGGAATGCCGATCCCAAGTATTTCTTTAAATGAAGGCCAAGCGGGTTTATAAAATGTACGAAATACCTGAAATGATTGAAAAGGATCTTTTCTGGTGATAATCCAAATTGCCACGAGCAAAATGCACCAATAAGTAATAGCCGTAGCATATCCAGCTCCAACGCCTCCAAGCTTAGGGAAATCAAATTTTCCGAAAATCAATAAGTAGTTTAACGCAACGTTAATAGGCAAGCCAAGAAGGGTAATAAACATCGATGTTCTTGTTTGACCCAGTGCATCAATAAAGTTACGTAACACGGTATAAATGAATAGAGGAAAAATACCAATTGATAACGCCACTAAGTAATCTAACGCAATCCGAGCTACGTTTGGATCTAGATTCATAGCGTTTAAAACGGGGTTTACGACAAAGAATCCAATAACAATAACAATTAAGGCCATGATAATTGAAACATATAGTCCCTGAACAACTGTAAAAGCGACATTTTTCTTTTTATCAGCCCCAATCAGCTGAGCTACAATAGGAGTTATGGACATTAAAATACCACTTAGTCCAGTAAATACAGGCATCCAAAGGCTTGAGCCAATAGCAACTCCTGCTAAATCATCTGCTCCTACACGACCCGACATCATCGTATCAAAGAAGCTCATTGAAAACATACCGAACTGCGTCATCAAAATAGGTAATAAGATAAATAAAAACTGCTTCATTTTTTCCGTTTTAGAGAATGTTTGATTCATGTTTGTACTCCTATCCGTCAAGTTCACACGAGAAAAATTATATCACGATGAGGCTTGTTTTTGCGAAAGAATAGTTAATATATTACTATTAAATAAAAACAAGGAGGCATTATAATGGATTTAAATTTAAAAGGTAAAAAGGTGCTCATAACAGGTGGAACGAAAGGGATTGGTCAAGCAATTGCTGTGCTCTTTGCAGAAGAAGGAGCAGATGTTGCGGTTGCAGCTCGAGGTGAAGATGACTTAGAGCGTTTAAGTCAGAAATTTACCAACATCCGTACATATAAAGTAGATGTGACGAAACAAGACGAGCGCATTCAATTGATTGAAAATGTCGTAAAAGATTTTCAAGGTATCGACATTTTAATTAACAATGCAGGCGGAAGCAATGGAGGGCAAGCGCTAGAAACAGATTTATCATTGTTTTATGAAGCGATGGAGCTTAATTACTTTTCTGCGGTTCATTTAAGCAAGCTTGCAGCAGAGTATATGAAAGAACGAAAAACAGGTTCCATTGTAAACATTACATCTATTTTTGGCCGAGAAAGCGGAGGTAAAGTAACGTATAATAACGCCAAGTCTGCTTTAATTAGCTTTACTAAGTCATTTGCGGATGAAATGATTTCCTATGGCATACGCGTTAACAGTATTGCGCCTGGAAGTATTCTACATGAAACGGGTAATTGGAAGAAACGGTTAGAAGAAAATCCTGAAAAAATTAATCAGTTTGTAAAAAATGAAATTCCAGCAGGTCGTTTTGGAACCGTGGAAGAAGTAGCTAACGCTGTGGTTTTTCTAGCATCTGAAAAAGCTTCGTGGATTGTTGGAGCAAGCTTAAATGTAGATGGCGGGCAGTCAAAAATGAATTTTTAATAGCAAAAAGCCTGCATTCCAGCTCTTTAATCTGAGCAGGTGTGTGGGCTTTTCATCATTATTATCCGATATGCTTTTTATTAATAGAAGGTAACTGAAAATCTTCATTAATTGCATCAGCAGTTAGCTGCCCCGATAGAGTGACCATCGGAACGCCACCGCCAGGGTGAGTAGAACCACCAACAAAGTATAAATTTGATAGAATTTGACTACGAGCAGGGATTTTAAAACCACCGTTCTTTTTACGATCGGTTGCTACGCCGTATATAGAGCCTCCATTTGCGCCGTATAGCTGCTGGATGGTGTTTGGTGTGAACCTTTCTTCAAATTCAATGCTATCACGTAGGCCTTCAAGACCCATCGCTTCAAGTTTGGTAAGAACGACATCTCGGTATTGTTCTTCAATAACGTTCCAGTCTTCACCTTCTTTTAATGAAGGAACGTGCGTTAAAATGAATAAGTTTTCTTTTCTTTCGGGCGCTTGTGTCACGTCAGATTTAGATGAAACACCAATATAAATCGTTGGATCTGAAGCAATTTCACCTTCATTAAAAATCGTATCAAATTCTTGCTTTTGATTTTTTGAGAAAAAGAAGTTATGGTGAGCAAGCTGCTCGTATTTTTTGTTGGTTTTGAAATCATTTCGTTATGGACCATCATCTTACTTTCTATATATACTTAAACGTAATTTTGTGTAAGCATATGGCGTGAAACAAAATGATTTACAACTGTTTCGTTTCAATTCTATTTGGGTAAAGAAACCGGAAGTAAAACTACTCGGTTGTTTTCTTCTTCTCGATCCTCTAAGTTATAGATGATGTACCAGTCATAACAACGACATTTAGAATAGTATTTTAATGAAAGAACAAGAAGTCCTTTTTCTTAAGAAAAAAATGGAATGGCATAAGATATAGAATTCATGGTGTCCAGCGTATTGTCAGTGTGTAGGAATGGCAAACTTAACATAATGGTGATAAAAAGCTTGAGAAAAATATAAATTGAACATAAGGATAAATTTATTTTTAAGTAGATGTTTGTACAGGCTGGGCATATAAATAGAAGAAGCAATGAACTAGTTATTTTTTCATATTTTCAATAAAATATACAGCAAGAGTGTTGACAATTTTTTTTAAAGAGTTAAAATGTGAAAGAACAGTTTAGCTCTCTTACAGTTTTTGTAAGGGAGATTTCTTTTTACGAATTTAGACTAACATCCATCCAGATTTACGTCTAAAATAAATGAGCTCAAATTTCAAATAGATATAGAGGTGGGAATATGAAACAGCTCATGACAAACGGAAAAAACATTTTTGTTAAGCAATTACCGTTGTTTTTAGTTGCAGTATTGTTATTTTGGATTAAAACTTATGCCGTTTATCAAATTGAATTTAATTTAAGTCTTGAGAATTTTATCCAAAAGTTTTTACTATTTATGAACCCACTCGGTTCAGCAATTATCTTTTTTGCTTTTGCCTTACTATTTAAAGGGAGAGGAAAGGTACGAGCATTACTAGGTATTAACTTCTTATTATCATTTATTTTGTACGCAAACGTTGTGTACTATCGATTCTTTAATGACTTCATTACAGTACCTGTTCTAACTCAATCAAATAACTTTGGTCAATTAGGTGGAAGTGCAATGGCTTTAATTCAGCCAACAGATATTCTGTATTTCATTGACTTCTTTGTTTTAATTGCACTTATAATGTGGAAGAAGTTTGATTTACCTACAACAATTAGTAAACGTACGGTAACAAGCGTATTTTTAGTTGGGGTTCTAGTTGTAAGTGCAAATATTGCCATTGCAGAAACAGATCGTCCACAGCTTTTAACACGTACGTTTGACCGTAACTATTTAGTTAAATATTTAGGTGCATATAACTATACAGTTTATGACATTATTCAAAGCTCAAAATCGTCAGCTCAACGAGCTCTAGCTGACAGCAGTGACGTAACAGAGGTTGAAAACTACGCAAAAGCAACTTACGCTGAGCCAAATGAAGAATACTTTGGTAAAGCTAAGGATATGAACGTAATTTATATCTCACTTGAATCATTACAAACATTTATGATGGGATATGAATTAAATGGTGAAGAAGTTACGCCATTTATGAACTCACTTAGAAATGATAAAAATACGCTTTATTTTGATAACGTGTTCCATCAAACAGGTCAAGGTAAAACATCGGATGCTGAGTTTATGGTAGAAAACTCAATATTCCCATTACCTCAAGGATCAGTTTTCACAACAAAGGCAAATAACACGTATCAAGCTGGATCTGCTATTTTAGGCCAAAACGGTTATACAAATGCAGTATTCCATGGTAATGGTAAGACATTCTGGAACCGTGATGAAATGTACAAGTCATTTGGTGTTGATAAATTCTTCGACTCAGCATATTACGATATGAATGAGGAAGATACGCTAAACTATGGTTTAGAAGATAAGCCATTCTTTAAAGATTCTATGCCTTATTTAAAAGAATTAAAGCAACCATTTAGCGCAAAATTTATTACGCTATCTAACCATTTCCCTTATCCATTAGATGAGGAAGATCAAACAATTGAGCCGCATACTACAGGCGATAAATCAGTTGACCAATATTTCCAAACGTCTCGCTATTTGGATGAGGCATTAAAGCAATTCTTTGATGATTTAAAAGCTTCTGGCTTATACGATAACACGATGGTTGTTATGTATGGTGACCACTATGGTATTTCTGAAAACCATAAGCGTGCAATGTCTGAGGTTCTTGGTAAAGATGTAGGTGACTTTGAACAAGCGCAATTACAGCGAGTACCACTATTCATTCATGCTCCTGGTCTAGAGGGTGGCGTGAAGCATACGTACGGTGGTCAAGTTGATATTCGCCCAACGGTTATGCACCTATTAGGTATTGATACGAAAGACTATATTGACTTTGGTACAGACTTACTTTCAAAAGACCACCAGGAAATTGTTCCGTTTAGAAACGGTGACTTTGTAACTCCTGAGATTACAAAAGTGGACCAAAAAGTATTCAATAACGAAACTGGTGAGCAATTACCAGAAGAAGAAGCAAAAAAATATGATAAATACGACGAACTGGTAAAACAAAAGCTTGAGCTGTCCGATAAGCTTGTATATGGTGACTTATTACGTTTCCATACCCCAGAAGGCTTTAAACCAGTAGATCGTTCTCAATATGATTACAATAAGCGTGACTAAGAAAAAAGCGAAGGCAAACATGCCTTCGCTTTTTTTATGGGAACTGAAACTTATTTGCTCTTCGTTCGTATATAACGTATAAAGGTAATTTATTTTAGAACTAGGAGTTAAATGGTATAATATTCTTATCATAATAAGTGAAACGTAACGATTTTAAACATAAATAGAGACGATAAGGAGTGAGCGGACATGAAAGTGGTGACATTTTTAAAACAATTGTTTATCGTATGGACTGTTGGTACAGCTACGATTCCAATTAGTTATTTAGGGTTTGGTGTAGGGATTGGTGATAGCATTTTATTAAGCTTTGGTACGGCTGCACTAACAGCAATATTCTTCGTTTTTAAAAGCGCTAGAATTGCATATAAAGACCCTTATAGAGAAGAACTTGCTTATATCAAGCATCAGGCTCGTGAAGCACGTAAGCAATTAAAAGTTATTAGCAGTTCTCGCTTTAAGCTAAAATCAATTCACATGTGGACAGAGCTTTCTAAGCTATATAGAGTAGGGAAAAGTATCGTTGATATGGTTGAAAAAGAGCCTGCGCGCTATAAAAGTGTTCAGCCATTTTTTACGAACTATTTGCAAGCAACGGTGACGGTTATTGAACGCTACGTATTTTTATTATCTAAACCTACAAAAAGTATTGATGTAAAAGAAAGTATTCATGAGGCTGAAAATGTGATACATGAACTGTCAACACAGTATGACCAGCTTTTAAATTCTGCACTTTCTCAAGATGTGCTAAGTTTAGATGTAGAAATGAAGGTTTTAAAACAACATTTTCAAAATGAAGAAGAATATGCGCCAATAAATCGAATGAAATAAGGGTGGGGTTTATATGAAAGAAGTGGAAAAAAAACAATCGCTAGATGAACTTCTAAATGATCCGTTTGCATCACCAACTTTGGCTACTCAGCTTGACCAACCGGTAGCTAAGCAGCTTTCAACATACAATAACTTAGCCCCTGAATACCAAGAAAAAGCACAGAAAATCGCCGAGCAAATCGATTATAAAAACCAGCAGGCTATTCTTCAATATGGAGTAGCCGCACAGTCGGAGCTTTCGCAGTTCTCTCAGTCTGTTTTACAGCATGTGCAAACGAAAGATACAGGTCCTGTTGGAGATGTGATTGCTGACTTAATGTCTAAAATACGTCAGGTGAATCCAGATGATTTCACAACGAAGAAAAAAGGATTTATCAGCAGAGTATTTTCTGGTTTGTCAAAGCCAATTCAAAATTTATTAACAAAATATCAAAGTATTAACGTTGAAATTGATAAGATTGCGGATAAATTAGAACGTTCAAAGCAAATGCTTTATCGTGATATTACAATGTTAGATAGTTTGTATGATAAAAATAAACAGTTTTATGATGCGTTAAATATTTATATCGGAGCTGCAGAGTATCGATTAGAAACGCTTAGAAATGAAGCGTTGCCGGCACTTCAGCAGGAAGCAAAAGCAAAAAATGATTACTTGGTGGCTCAGGAAGTAAATGATTTAAGCCAATTCATTAATCGTTTAGAAAAGCGCGTTCATGATTTAAAGTTAAGTAGACAAATTGCTGTTCAAAGTGCACCGCAGATTCGCTTGATTCAAGAAGTAAATCAAACGCTTGTAGAAAAGATTCAAAGCTCTATTTTGACCGCAATTCCCCTTTGGAAAAATCAAATTGTAATTGCGACTACACTGCTGCGACAAAAAGCTGCAATGGAAGCTCAGAAACAAGTATCTAAAACAACAAATGATTTGTTAACACGTAATTCAGAAATGTTAAAGCAAAATACAATTGAAGTAGCAAAAGAAAACGAGCGAGGAATAGTAAATATTGAAACGCTTAGACAAACACAATCAGATTTAATTACTACGCTTGAAGAAGTATTAAAAATTCAAGAAGAAGGCCGTACAAAAAGAACAGAAGCAGAAGCAGAGCTGTATCAAATGGAAGCTGACTTGAAAACAAAGCTAATGGATTTAAAATAGACTCAAAAAGCCGAACACCTTTGTGTTCGGCTTTTTGAGTCTATAAATTTTCAATCGAATTAGCCATTTCTAAAAAGGCATTAACATTTTCTGTTTCAACCGGAGTGAAGATGGTGAGCCGCATAGCTGGACGCTTATCAGATGCCTTCACTAAATATGAAGTAGTTCGGTTCTTGTCGTTGCTGGCTGAATGTACACTGTGGAATGAAAAAGTCTCATTATAAGACGTGACAGAGCTTTTTTGAACGTCAGTTGATACAGCTTCTAATCCTTTTAGAGCTTCTTGTTCTACCTTGTCCCAATCTACGTTATCAGGAAGAACTTCAATACGCATCCACAGCTTATCGTTAGCATCGTAGTAAATAACATCTTTTCGTGGTTCTTCTTCTGTAAACGTATACCCTTCTAAGACATATAAAGAATATTTTTGGTTTTCACTGGTTTTTAAAAACCCCATTTTTTCTTCTTGCATACCTTCGTTTTCATACGCCATCATCTGTTCAAGAAGACGAATGGTTTGTTCATCAGATGAAGTGTCTGAGGATTCTTTTGATGTTTTTTCTTTTGGAGCTTGATCACTTGTACTATGAGAAGAATTATGGGACTTAGAGTTTTCTTGTGTTGTTCCACAAGCCGTCAGCATAATTGCTGTAAACAGAACTAACAAATATTTTTGCACACTATCTCTCCTTTAATTGAATGCTATTAATCATAGTAAACAATTCTTGTTCATCAGGTGAATGTTTTTTAATATTAGTTATAATAACTAGTATTTGTGCTTTGCTAGGAGCCTTTACGATATATAAGGCCGCTTTTTCTTGATCAGTGTAGGCTTCAAAAGCAGTAATGAGTGGCTTCTTAATATGGTGCTGATCGGCAATCATTTTAGCTTTTCCGAATTGTTCTTCAAAAGTAGATGTAGCCGTATTAACCGACGTAAGTTTATTTGCTGTATCGACTTCTAAGACTTGAATTCTCATCCAAGTATGAGGTGAATGCGTAGAGAAAATAATGTCTTTTCCTTCTTCTTCTTTTTGTAATTCATAGTCAGGTAATACATTTATTGAAAAGCCTTGATGACTGGACGTACCTTTTCTAGCGTTTTCTTGCTCACTTGCTAAAGGCAATATGTTCGTTTTTGTTTGAAGCGCACTAAGCGTAAAGATAAACAGAGAAAGATAAACAGAGCTACTATTACTATTCGATAGATCATATACAGTCTCCTTTATCTATAGTGAAATTGTCAAAATCAACCCTTCAATGAGTATAGTGTTCAATTTCTTACATTTTCCCCCATTCCATTAAAAGTAAACGCAATACGGTTGTTTTTATCGATTTGTTTTCATTTATTTGGGAGAACCTAAAAGAACATTCTAAAAAGAAAGAGAGTGGATGTCGAGTGAATCAAAAGTCGAAACAAGAGGAGTTGTCAAAGCATTCGTATGTATGCAGTGAATCATTTTTTGAGAATGACTTACGAGCGATTGTCATATCACAACTAGAGCAAGATCAAATAGAGAAACAAGAAAGAAGGTAAGCGTATGAAAAAAGGTTGTTTGCTTCTTTGCGCACTTCTCTTTTTCACAGGTGCATCGAACGGACAAGCAGCAAAGAAAAGCCGTTTTTACTATGAGAAAAAAGGTGATATTGTTTGGGAAATTCCAACAAGTGAAGAAAAGATTATTGCATTAACGTTTGATGATGGACCTGATCCAACGTATACGCCACTCATTCTAGATTTATTAAAAGAATACAATGCAAAAGCTACATTCTTTGTTTTAGGTGACCGAGTTACTCAATATCCTACAATTGCTAAAAGAGAGGTTAAAGAAGGGCATGAACTTGGAAATCATACGTATAGTCACTTAGAAGTTCGTGGTAAAGATACTGTAAAAATAGAAGGTGAGATTGAAAAGGCTGATGACAAAATTCAGCAGATAACGGGTATTAAACCCTATCTTTTTAGGCCACCAACTGGTTACTATGATGATAAAGTGGTGAAAGCAGCTAAAAATCAGCAGTATACTGTTGTATTATGGTCATGGCATCAAGACACATTTGATTGGAGAAACCCTGGTGTAGACAAAATTGTTCATCAAGTTCTGAAAAATGCAAGCTCTGGCAACATCGTTTTGTTTCACGATACAGGGGGGGATCGCACGCAAACGGTTCAAGCACTGAAACAAATACTGCCTGAGCTAAAGGA
This sequence comes from Priestia sp. KCTC 13724, assembly GCF_056820425.1. Lineage (NCBI taxonomy): Bacteria > Bacillati > Bacillota > Bacilli > Caryophanales > Bacillaceae > Priestia > Priestia sp. KCTC 13724. Next base: position 32,943 of record NZ_JBXDLD010000134.1, read on the forward strand.
AAAAGGATATCGTTTTGTCACAATTTCAGAGCTTTTGAAGCATCATCCAAACTACGAAGCGCTTTATTTAATGCAAAAGGAAAACAAAAACAAAGGCACTCCTTTAAAATAGGAGATGCCTTTGTTTTTTAAGGGATAGATACATCCTCTTCGAGAGAGGTTTTTTTCTTTTGGAAATATTCCGTAACGCGCTCGCGTTTCTTTTTAGAAACAAGAACGTACAGAGTATCGCCAGAAAAGATTTTAGTATTTCCGCGAGGTGTAATTAGCTTTTCTTCACGGATAACAGCCGTAATTAAAACATCTTCTGGCAAGGGAAGTTCTTCAAGTGATTTTCCAGAGATTGCGGCATCTGGAACCAGCTTTAGCTCAATCATTTCATTATTGGTTTTGCCCATCGAAACAAGTTCTAAACTGTGTGGAACCACTTCTTTTTCACCATCTGAGAAATTCAAGTAATTGGCTAACGGAGAAATGGTTGCTCCTTGTAATAACGCAGAAGTAAGAACAACGAAGAATACCACGTTAAAGATAAGTGTGCTATTTTCAAGGCCAGCCATCATTGGATATGTAGCTAGAACAATTGGAACGGCTCCTTTTAGTCCTCCCCACGAAATGAATAGCTGCTCTTTCATTGTATATTTAGTGAAAAGCATGCTGATGAAAACACCTAATGGTCGAGCAACGAGCATTAATAAAAACGACAATAAGATACCTTGCCATGTAACCTCAATAAGCTCTTTTGGAAAGACGAGTAGACCTAAAATAATAAACATAAGAATTTGCATCATCCATGCAAAACCTTCATTAAAGCGTACAATTGCATGACGATATGTTAAATGGGAGTTTCCGATAATAACAGCCATTATGTAGACAGCTAGCAATCCACTTGCTCCAATAAAAGCAGTGACGCCATATGTTAAAGCTGCTAAAGCAAGAGATAATACTGGGTAAAGACCGGATGAATCTAAATTAATGCGATTGATAATCCATACGGAAGCTTTTCCGAGCACTAATCCCATTAGTAACCCCATTCCCATTTGCCAGAAAAAGTCGAGGAAAAGAGTAAAGATAGGTGATTCAGGTGCTTGGATTAGTTCAATAATTGAAACAGTTAAGAAAATCGCCATTGGGTCATTTGAACCTGACTCTGCTTCTAGAGTTGACGTGAGCTTTTGACGAATGTTTTTAGATCCTAAAACAGAAAAGACGGCTGCAGCGTCAGTAGATCCAACGATCGCTCCAAATAATAAGCCTTCTAGCCAAGTAACATCCAAAATGTACTTTGCTAATACACCGGTTACAACAGTTGTAATTAAAACTCCTAATGTAGCAAGAGAAATAGAAGGGCGAACGACGCTTTTGACGTCGGTCCACTTTGTTTGAATACCACCATCAAATAGAATGATAATGAGAGCAATTACTCCGACACCTTGTGCTAAAAGAGCGTTGTCAAAGTAGACGTAATGACTGAGTATCATACCAACAATAATAAACAGTACGAGGGAAGGTAGACCTAAACGCGAAGAGAATTTTGCTGTTAAGACTCCCGTAACTAGAAGAATGGATAAAAGGAAAATTAAATTGTCAATCGTAAAACTCAATGATTGTTCACCTCTTTTTCATAATTAAGTTGAATTTACTTTTGAATGGATAACGGATGAAAAGCTGCTAATAAACGTCAAATTCATTATATTCCTCCCTCTATAAATGTTGATTTATCAACGGTTTGAGCCGTTGGTGGGGTGTCAAAAAAATATTTTTCG
>NZ_JBXDLD010000135.1:0-6702 GCF_056820425.1 Priestia sp. KCTC 13724
CATTCTAAACCAGGTTTGCGTATTTGTCTTTTTTATTTTATAAGATGGAAATATTTTGAACTGAATTTACTCATTATCAGTTATTTATAAACAAATCTCTTAAAAACATACATAATGCCCATTTTTTTAAGAAATATTCAAACATTCAGCACACAAACGGCTAAAATGTCCATGTGCTGAACATCTTACTCTTTAAATACCCACTCCAAACGTAAAGAGGGCAATAGCTATCGCTAACCCTACGAGCGGAACAACGACAGTCATAGCTGCCACGGAGCCATAGGCATCTTTATGTGTTTCACCACAAATAGAGTTAATTGTAGTTACAACATATCCATTATGGGGAAGCGAGTCCAACACGCCAGATGAAATGGCCACAACTCGATGAAGTGCTTCAGGATTAACACCTGCGTCCATATAATGTGGTGCTAAGAGAGGTAAAGCAATCGCTTGGCCACCGGATGCCGATCCGGTCATCCCTGCGATAACGCTTACTGCAATGGCGCCTCCAATTAACGGACTGCCCGGAATACTGGTCATCGCTTCAACAGCGACATTAAAAGCTGGAGCTGCCTTTGCTACTCCGCCAAATCCAACAACAGCTGCCGTATTTCCAATTGCAATTAAAGCACCAAGTGTTCCTTCAGATAGTGCTCCCCAGAAGTCTTTAAAGTAACGACGGTTTAATACATACGTAGCAATGATTCCACTTAATAGCGCAATGATAAGAGCTGATTGCATCAATGAATTATGGAATACAAATGAACAAATAAGAACGACAACTAAAGGAATTAAACTAAGCAATGGATGAGGTAACTCTCTTCCTTTCTCCATTTTTGGGTCCGTCTCTCTCTCAACAAAGTGCTCACCATTTTGCACTGCTTTTGTAATAATTTTCTTCAACCACCAATAGCCAAACACTGCCATTAATACCGCCACAATTAAACTTACTTCCCACCCTGCATAAGGCGATGTATTCAAATAATCAATTGGAATCCAGTTTTGAATTTCAGGTGAACCAGCTGAAGTCATTGTAAACGTAACAGAGCCAAAAGCAAGAGCAGCTGGAATAAAGCGTCGTGGTAGGTTAGCTTGCTTAAACAAACTTACCGCCATGGGATACACAGAAAAAGCTACGACAAACAAGCTGACTCCACCATAAGTTAATACAGCACAGGCTAAAACAATGGCTAATACAGCTCTTTTCATACCGAGCTTTTCAACAATCCATTTTGAAACGCTATCAGCAGCACCGCTATCTTCCATCACTTTTCCAAAGATTGCTCCAAGTAAGAACATTAAATACCAAGACGTCACAAAGCCCGTAAATCCTGACATATAGTTACCAACAAAGTTCACTTCACCTTCTTTAACAAGCTGCGGAAACAAAGGCATTCCACTTGTTAAAGCTACTACTAAAGCACTTAAAGGTCCTGCTATTAATAAGTTCATTCCTCTCATAGTAAGCACAATAAGCAAGACTAAACCACCGATTAACCCAATCATACTAAGCACGTTTTCTTCCCCCTTATCTTAGAAAGCGTTTACAATTAAGTGAAAAATAACCTCCTCCCTTTTGACTTCTACTATCTTATTAGACAAACCATTGAGACATACCAGGTTTTATGGAACAAAAAAGCGACGCCGTCTGGCATCGCTTTTCAGCTTTTTAATTTATTTTGAAACCGTTACTTGATAACGCTTTGTAGATTGTTCTTTTGTTCTCAAATCATAAAACCATGTTGTGAAAAATGTTAAGAATAGAAAAGCAATTAAGCTATACACGAGCACAGAAACATCAAAATGATCCACCATCATCCCACCGAAAACAGGACCAATCATTCTGCCACCCGTAGCCGTACTATTTACAATGCCTTGATAGAACCCTTCTCTACCTTTTGGCGCTAATTCGTTTGCTACTGCTGGAACTGCAGGCCAAACAAACATTTCTCCAATCGTTAAGACAATCATCGCAATTAAAAAGTCTACAAATGTAGTTGCCTGCAAAACAATAATAAAAGATGCAATAAAGATTGCCGTACCAATCATAATTTGCACTTTTAACGTCTTCGCAAACTTTTGTACGACTGGTACAATAAACGGCTGTGCTGCAACGATTAAAATGCCATTAATTGTCCAAAGCATACTGTACTGAGATAATGGGATATTAAGCTCTAATGTATGCGTAGCAATTGTTGTTTGCCACTGTACATACGCCATCCAGCACAGCAAATAGCCCACACATAAAGTTAATAAAGCAATCAGCTTATAGTGATTTTTAATCCCCTTAGCTTCTTGCAATACACTCGTTTGGGCTGAACCCGTAACTGAAATGTTCTTGTACGTGAAAAATGCAATCAATAAAAAAACCACGTACAGTAACGTGTTTGCTAAGAAGATATAGGTAAATGAATAAGAAGCTACAATTCCTCCAAGAGCTGCACCAATTGCTACCCCTGCATTTTGAGCTACGTAAATGGCATTAAAGGACTTACGTCCACCTTTTGGCCAAACCGTTCCAGCCATTGCGTACATAGATGGAAATACAATTCCCGAGCCAAAACCAACGATGACAAGTAACACAACGTATGTAGGCCAATCGTGAAAAAACACTAACCCAACCAATGCTATCAAGGTGATAACAATACCTGATAAAATGGATTTATACCCTCCTATTTTATCAAACAAGGTACCTCCAATAAGATTACCAATTACGCTAGCACCAGCATTTAACATTAAAACAAAGCCTGCTACGGATAATGATTTACCGAGATGATCATGTATATAAATTGTATTTAAAGGCCATAAAAACGAAGCGCCCGTAACGTTTACTAACATTCCAATGATTAAAAACCATAATGACTTTGGCATATCTATTTCTCCTTTCAACTGTTGAGAACTTTTAAAGCCAACGTACATTCTAGTCCTTTCTACTTTATTTCGCAATGAGTTAGCATATAGAAAGTTAATTAAAAATGTTTTCAATTAACTTTCTATTAAAAAAGAGAGTTTGGGACATAACAAAATGATTGCTTCTAAGAGGCGAACAATAGCTGTTCCAATCTTTTTGGTTTGTCTGAACACGTTCGTTCCATTGCGCTACGGCCACTCGCTTTCCGCGGGGAGGAACCTGAGCTTCCTCGCTGCGCTGCGGGATCTCAGTTTTCCCTCTCTTTCCCGCAGGAGTCGAGTGTCCTACGCTCCATTCCACCCTGTTTCCAACATTGTTTTCACAATCAACCAAAAAACCTGAACGATTAAAAGTGAGAAATTCTCAATCGTTCAGGTTTATCATTGGCTGAATTACTTATGTCCCAGCCTCTTTTACCTTATTTTGTTTTTGATTTATCGGGCTGTGCACGCTTGCTGTTACGAGCCTTTAACTCTTTTACTGGATCGAAATCTTTACCTACTTCAATATCGTTATTATTGATTCCATCTTTTGTCTTTTGCTCTGGATTATTCTGATTTGAACGAGTAGCCATCGCTATTTCCCCCTTAATGTTCAGTTAGGATCATTTGATTTTGCGTTTGCTGAATTTGAAGGCGCATGCGATAAAGCTGTTCACGCTGTTGATCATTTGCGCTATGAGCAAGCTCTTCAAGTTCTTTATATGCATTTTCAAGGCCAAGCTGTGCTTTTGTATATTCTGTATCATTATAATGTTCTTGTTTCATGCCTTCAGATAATTGACTTTGCGCATATCGAAGCGCATCTTCACATTGCTGAAGAAGCTTATCTACTGATTGACGTGTTGCCATGATTATCTCCCTCCACACTCTTTAGTTTCAGATGTATTTTGCTCATCTTTGGACAAATTTACGACATATCTCTAGAAAAAATCATTTGTAAAATATAGAATTTCACATTGCCTTTGGAACTTTTCTTTTTTTCTGATACAATTTGATGTTGTATTTAAGACACGTACTGTACATAGATAAAGGAGGGTATTGACTTGAGTCAAGAAAACCCATTTCCATATAAAGCGGAGGATAAACGTTATCACACATGGAACTACCATTTAAGACAACACTTTGGTCATAAAGTATTTAAAGTGGCGTTAGACGGCGGATTTGACTGTCCTAATCGAGACGGAACCGTTGCATACGGTGGATGTACCTTTTGTAGCGCTGCGGGATCTGGAGATTTTGCTGGAAATCGCACTGAAAGCTTGACTACACAATTTAACAAGATAAAAGAAAAGATGCACCATAAGTGGAAAGACGGAAAATATATTGCTTACTTCCAAGCATTCACAAATACACATGCACCAGTCGAAGAATTACGCCAAAAATATGAAGAAGTTTTAGCATTACCAGGCGTTGTCGGATTATCCATTGCTACCCGCCCAGATTGCTTACCAGATGACGTAGTTGAGTATTTAGCAGAACTCAACGAACGTACGTATTTATGGGTAGAGCTAGGGCTACAAACGATTCATGAGAGTACTTCTGCGTTAATTAATCGTGCACACGACCATGCATGTTACTTAGAGGGTGTTGCAAAGCTTCGAAAGCATGGGATTCGCGTTTGTGCTCATATTATTAATGGCCTTCCTCTTGAAACTCAAGATATGATGATGGAAACTGCAAGGGAAGTAGCAGAAATGGATGTACAAGGCATTAAGATTCACTTACTTCATTTATTAAAAGGCACTCCAATGGTCAAGCAGTATGAGAAAGGCCTACTCAAATTTTTATCATTTGATGATTACATCAGCCTTGTGTGCAACCAGCTTGAAATTTTACCACCAGAGATGATTGTTCATCGCATTACAGGAGATGGCCCAATTGACTTGATGATTGGACCGATGTGGAGCGTGGATAAATGGAATGTATTAAACACAATTGACCAAGAACTCAAACGTCGAGGTAGCTACCAAGGAAAATTCTTTGCAAAGGGTGTTTCAGCATTATGAAAATTGAACGCATTCTTCCTTTTGCTCGCACGCTGTTAACAAGTGCTGTTAACGAAGGTGATACGGTCATTGATGCGACCGTTGGAAACGGTCACGACACGTCATTCTTAGCAAAATTAGTGGGCGCAAGTGGACATGTATACGGATTTGATATCCAAGATGAAGCAATTCAAAATACGTCTGAACGATTGGCTAAACAAGGGATTGAACAACAAGTTACTCTTATAAAAGATAGCCATAGTCGTTTAAAAAACCATATTCCAACTCATTTACATGGTAACCTAACAGGTGCAATCTTCAATCTTGGATACTTACCGGGTGGAAATAAAAAAATTGTTACTCTCTCAACGTCCACCATTCAAGCGATTGAGCAGCTGATTGAACTATTAGCACCCGAGGGGATTATCGTACTTGTTATTTATCACGGACATGAACAAGGACAGATAGAACGTGATGATGTGCTTCATTATGTATCGAATCTTGACCAACAAATCGTTCATGTTTTACGCTACCAGTTTATAAACCAACAAAATAATCCGCCATTTATTGTGGCCATTGAAAAAAGATAAGCTTTTGCCATTTGGCAAAAGCTTATCTTTTTAACATTCGATATAATCGCCCGTTGACATAGAAGAAATAACTCAAAGACCCACCTGCTTTTATAAGTTTTTTAGCGCTTCGAGCTACTTCCTTTTGGCTCCGAACTTTTTGATCTGATAAATAAACACCAAGTAAACCTTGGTAAATAAAACGGTGAAAATGAGCATCTGGTAAATGTTGAGCATGCTCGCCAGACTTTGTGACAAAATGTAGAAATCGATTCATCATATCTTGATGATGAGGATAATAGAAGCAGAAGTTTAGATCTCCTCCTTCAACGTCTTCCTCTTGATCGATTAAATAATCTAACAAGATATGCAACCCTTGAATATAAGGAAAGTAACCATTGCGTACTTGCTCTGCATGTTGCACTGTAAAGTCTTTTGTAAAGCTATACGCAGCTAAACAAAAGATACCGAGCGTCGAACCCGAACATGCTGAAAATTCATACCATGACATCGATGGCAATGACTCCTTATGCTCTGAAAACCACTTCTCAAGCCTAGGTACACGTTCTTCTATCTTTACATGTTTATGTATCTGTAAGTCACAATAATAATTAGCCAATTCAATCAAGTACGGCACTACAATAGCGTACTTAGGTGCTTTTTCCAGCGTCTGTTGACATGTCAGAACCAGCTCATTAAGATATCCACCGTCATCTTTATCATCTCTATAGCGGTAATAGTCTTTTAATGGTGCACCAGGTGTTAACGCGTCTGGCATAGATTCATGGAGCGCTGCAAAATCTTTTGGATCGAGCGAATTGCTGCGATCACACAAGTTGTCTAAATAGTCACTAATGGTCTGATACGCAACGATAAAGCGAATACAGGTTTTCATTTGTTCTTTTGCCAAAATGGCCAGTATACCTCCTCCTTCACAGTGAAAGGTTTTGGTATCAATGCTATCTAAAGCTTGCGTTCGCAGTTCCATATTTGGTATTTTTTCTGCTTTCAAACGCCACTGTTTCAGCTCTTCATGTACAGTTGGCATGATGCCTCGATAAATTTTCCCCATTAAAGAAAAGGGATGAGACGGTATCTTCACAGGTTCCCCACCTCCGTTGTTTCAAGCTTCGTCAAATATGAAGGTTCACAAAGCTATTTGCATCACGAGTGTTGATTATCCAAAATTAGACAGACTTATCCCTTGGAATGTGACGTAGTTTTTCAAAAAAGTG
>NZ_JBXDLD010000136.1:0-14666 GCF_056820425.1 Priestia sp. KCTC 13724
TGTTTACTACCTCTGTTCAAGAGTATTCGTTTTTCTTTATAAAAGGAAAAATAAGAAAACAGAAAATTCAGTTAAAATTTATGCGACGCTAGTGACAAAATATAAATAAATTACGAAGGGTAGAGTGAGAATCAATGGTAGAAAAAAAGGTTGTCGTACTTCTTCAGCATGGCCTCCAAGCTCGATCTGGTGCTGAATTTGTAGGGAAAGCCTCTTCTTTTAACAGTGACATTAATATTGTGAAAAATGGGAAAAAGGTAGTTGGGAAAAGTATTATGGGGGTTATGGCCTTAGCAGTTAGACAAGGTGAAGAAATCAAACTTACCGCAGATGGCAAAGACGAGGCCTGGGCTATCATAGCCCTAGAAAAATTTCTATTGAACAAGGAATGATAGGAGTTAAGTTTCTTAATTACTATATAAATAATTTTAGCTGTACAGTAGGTGGCAAGATAGGATTAAGAGATTTAATCTTATTTTGCTATATGGTGAAGGAATACAGTTACTTGTCAACTTAAATAAAAAAGGATGAATGATGATGGATGAAAAATGGTTAGTAGGTGTGGATATAGGCGGTACAACTATTAAAATGGGATTTATTAATCAAAACGGTGAGTTTATTTATAAGTGGGAAATTCCGTCCAATATAAAAGAAAAAGGGAGACATATTCCAGCTGGTATAGCTAAATCAATTGATCAAACATTAAACAAGTTGGGACAAGAAAAACAGAAGTTAATGGGGATAGGGATTGGGGCTCCAGGTCCTGTTAACGTAGGAACTGGTTCTGTTGATGTGGCGATTAATTTAGGATGGGAAAACTTCCCCTTGAGGGATCTTCTTGAAATAGAAACATCCTTACCAGTTATTGTTGATAACGATGCAAATGTAGCAGCCATTGGGGAGATGTGGAAGGGTGCTGGGGAAGGGTCAAAAGATTTATTATGTGTCACATTAGGTACGGGAGTTGGGGGAGGAATCATTGCCAATGGTGAAATTGTACACGGCATAAATGGTGCAGGTGGCGAAATTGGCCATATCACCTCTATTGTGGAAGGTGGGATGCATTGTAATTGTGGGAAAACTGGATGTATTGAAACAATAGCATCTGCCACAGGCATTGTTCGTTTAATGATTGAAGAATTATCTTCTACCCATACAGCAAGTAAACTGAGGAATTTTTACGATGAACGCCAAACATTATCATCTGAGCTAGTGTTTGAAGTAGCGAATGAGGGTGATGAATTAGCTAATAAGGTGATTGAAAAAGTTGCCCTTTATTTAGGCTTAGCATTATCACACCTTGCGAATGGATTAAACCCTGAGAAAATTATCATTGGTGGAGGAGTTTCCAAAGCAGGAGATGCACTGTTAGTACCTTTAAAGAATCAGTTTATTCGCTTTGCCTTTCCAAGGGTAGCACAAGGGGTGGAGTTAGCCATTGCTACGTTAGGAAATGATGCAGGAGTTATGGGGGGAGCTTGGTTGGTGAAAAAAAGATTACTAAGTAAGCATGAAAATGTACCTTTACATTTGTAATAGTACAGTGACAAGGGATAGGAAATAACAAATAATTATCCTGTTTCTTACTATTCAAAGAGCATTGGTATTTTCAAAGGATCTTCTTAAATTTCAGTACAAAACTTATTTTCTACAAGGGGATGCAATGTAAATGGCGAGGTGGGAAGGAAGGACAAAGGGGTATGATCAGTCAGGCCATTATTTAGGAACATATCACGCCACTATCGAAAAACAAGGTAACTTACTTTATAAAATGACATTGTCTTTTGATAACAATATTTATACAAAAGGAAAACGAGAAACGAAGCATTACTTGAAAGAAGAGATTATATATAGTTCAAGTTTAGAAGTCCTGAAAAGAAAATTCAGAGGTGCTATATTCCTTAGAATTAAATCAAAAGTCATATGGAGAAAAAAATCCATAAGCCACTAAAAGGATAAAGGATTATCTATATTACAAGCTAAATTGTAATATTATTATGATGTAAAGAGAGCGTAAAATATCTTATGCAAATAAATAAATACAAAAAGGTCTTCCTGTGAAGCAGTTTATGACAAATCTTGTTCAAGCTCGAGTCCAAAAAGAAGGTGTGATGGAAATTGTTCGTTCCCACTTAGAACGTGTAGTTAATACTCCTTATATACAAATATATAATAATTAAATCTATAACCTCATATAAAGAAATAATTAACGTATTTTATTAAAATTTAGTATAGGTATTACTCTTTTTGTAGTCAAAGGGTCTATTTTCATCATTAAAAATAAATAATGCAAAATTGAAAGCTCTTACTTCATAGAAAGGGCTTTTTAACCTGTCATTTTCAATACGATTTACGATCTAACCTAAAAATATAATGGCTACAAAAATGAAAAGAATATTTCTTAGATAATAACTCTTTAATTTCATCTGGAGATTTATTTGACATGTTTTTAAGAAAGACATCAGATAAAATCTTTCTTCTTGAACTACTAGAGAATCCATGATTCAAAAGTTCTTGAATATCACTTTGATGTAGATGAAAATCTAATTTAATACATAAGTAATCCTTAGCTTCTATTAACGTAGCAATTCTATTTGAAAAGGTACTAATTAAGTTATATTCTATACTTTTTAATCCATATAGTACCTTGAATTTTTAACGAAAAATCTGTTTTTCTCAACGGCCGAATTAGTAACAGTACAGTTCTTTTACTATTTCTGATATTCAAACTTCAAAGAGTACCTTGATTACATTAAAATTTTCATTTACATATAATCCAAAATAGGAACAGATTTATCTTAACAATTGTTTTATTGATACCTCTTATGTATATCATAACCCCCATCTTCTCCATACTACGTATACACTAAATTTTAACAGAAGGGGGGGTAAAGAATGAGTCGAGAACATGTCATTGAAATTTATCAAAATATTTTAGATGGAAAAGTCAAACGTTTTCCTAATAATTTCTTCGCAGGCAAAGAAGGGAAAACGTATATGAAACATATGACATGTTATTTGCTTGAAGAACGGTTACTAATTCCCATTGACGAAATTCCTTTCAGAGTCAAAGCAAGTATTCTATGGTCCCATCGTTTAAAATCCCCTGCACTGATCTATGGATGGAATTATTATGATGTTATAGAGAATGCCTATCCAGGGCGCTTCAAACCATGGGAATTTCAACAAGTTCCTCATAAATATTGGTTCGGTGAAGAAGGAAGAAACCGAGCAATTAGAGCGATCAAACATGTAATAGAGAATGAATTAAATATTCCTCTCGAAGAAGTTCCTTCACACGTGAACCATCATTTTTTTAAAAAGCATAATTTAAACGGTGTATTTAATATTTTTGGACAATCTCCCTTTCAAGCTATCCAAGCAGTTTATCCAGACGTATTTAAACTCTGGCACTTTGCGAATGTTCCCTTGAATTGTTGGAAAGATGAAGAATCTATCCAAGCAACCATGGACTATTTCCTTTTTGAACAGTTAGGCTTTTCCTCTTATGAAGAGGCGTTGGTGAGAGTAAGAAAACAGGAATTTTTTGATTATCAATTGACAGGTTTATTTCAAATGGCTTTTGGCTCTCGTATGCAAAGAGTAAAAGAATGGATACGAATCCGGATGAAGTGTAAAGAGAAGCAAATTGAGGGGGCTAATAGCTGCATAATCATAAGTAAATGATGAGAAGTAGGTAACGATTTTTAAATAGATGAAACTAAATTTTATGCTACGTTAGTTACTTTTCTTTGTAACAAGTTAACGTTGACTTGTCTCGTGAAATAAGTTGCCCTTTTTTTATTGTCATATGCATCGCTTCTATTCCACAAATAATAGATGTAGCTGTACGAAAAGATTTTAACCCTAACATAGAGCGCACTCGTTTTTTAATAAATCGATGATCCTGTTCTACGATGTTATTCAGATATTTTACCTGCCGTATTTGAATGCCTACCGGCATCTTTTTCTCTTTCTTCAACTCTTCAATCGCCATAGGATAGGCTGGGTTCTTGTCTACTGTGATCACACGGGGCTTGGAAACATGAAAAGACCGCAAAGCTTTCTTGAAAAAGCGCTTTGCAGCCTTATGATCTCTTGTTTTGTTTAAATAAAAATCAATCGTATTTCCTTCTGAATCAACGGCACGATAGAGGTACATCCATTGACCTTTGACTTTCACATACGTCTCATCGACTCGCCAAGAATCATTGGTTGACTTAAGATGACGTCGTACTCGCTCATCTAATTCAGGACCATACTGGTGAACCCAGCGCATGATCGTTGTATGAGCAATCGATAGTCCGCGTTCTTCCATCATTTCGACTACATCACGAAAACTGAGATTGTACCGTAGGTACCATCTTACGGTTAATAAAATAATATCAGGTTGATACTGTTTCCATTTGAATAGATTTTTCTTTTCCATACTGATCACGTCCTTCTTTTAGAATACTAGTATCAGTTTGTCCAAGTTTGGGAGATTACCTGCAGATATTTTGAAGTTTTTGCACCAGAACCAAAATAATAAAGGAGAGAGAAATGAAAAGAAGGTTATTAGCATTATTGTCTTTAGTTCTGTTAATAGGAACAACTCTACCAATCTACGGAGAGGTCAATAAAGTAGAAGCTGCTGAGCAAAGTTTTAACGAAGATGAGATTACAGAGATGGCGGAAGAATATTTAGATGGCTTTGAAATAATTCAATCTGATGAACTAGAAAGTTCTTTTTCAGTTATTGAGGATGATGGTGAAAGATATGAATATGAAACACTTGTGTTGAATCCTGACACTGACGAAGAGACAGTTCAAGTGAATAAGTATTTGCTTGTTAACAATAAAAGAGAAAACCTGGTTGAAACATCTGAAGAGTTGGTTAATAATAGTAATGAAATGGTTGCTATGGCAAAAGCTTCTTGCCACGGAGTAACAGGTGGTGTGATAAGTTGGAAAGGTACAAGAGCTACAGCCTACTTTGATTCTTGTCTTACAAAGAAATTTGTAAATATAATAGATGAATCTCAAGGCGCTACAGGTGCTATCGCAGGTCTTAGTGCAGTTATATGCAATACTACAAAATTAGGAAAGATAATTCCGTATGCAGGTTTTGTTTCAAGTATCCTATGGGCTGCGGGATATACTATTAAGAATATTTCAGGAAATGGAAAATATGGTATTAGATTCCATATGGCTAGAAATCCTATAACTGGTAAGATAAATAAGTCGATGGGTATACCTTGGAGACAATAGTTGTAATCAAGGAGGGTTAGAATGATATATAGGGTATTATTAATTTTTGCATCATTAATATTCATAGTAAATTACGTAGTAGGCCCTAGGTTTTTAGATATGGAAGTATCTACTTCTGGAACTTTTGTGGGACTTATGTTAATTATTGTTGTGTTGTCTCACTTACTAGATGGAAAGAAAAAATAGAGGTGTTAAAGAGTTCTCTTATAAAAAAATAAGGGAACTCTTTCTTTTGATTCTGTAGTACAATCTCCTAGAAAAAGAATTTTTTCTTCAAGAACATAAATAATACTAGAATCAACAGCATGATCTCCACCTACATGTTCAATTAGACAATGCACTCCGCCTAAATTGACTGTCATTCGGTTATCGAATGTAATGTGAGGTAGAGGAAGAAAGACGTCTCGATAATTCCCTAGCTCTTTTTGTATTGCTTCAGAACAGAATGGGATTTCTGTTCCTTCTTTAACACGTTGATCTAAGTATTGATCTTCCCAAGATAGACTCTGTAATTTTTTATCCTGTCATGAGTTTTGAAATGAGAAATAGTTGGCATATTTACTTCGCTCATGCCGAATATATGATCCCAATCTCCATGAGTAAGAACAACCCAGTCCCCTTTAATATGGTTTTCTTTTAGTTGTTCTAGAAACAATCTTGCATGGCTTGATGAATTGCCAGCATCAATTAATAGTGTTCTTTCTTCTCCTGTAACTGCTGCTAGAATCGGACGATCTGTTTCTTGATAGGGTGGTAAATATGTGACGCGATTAGATATTCGTTGTAGTTTCTGCAATTTCTCATTCTCCTTATTTAGTGTATTAATTTCCTCTTTTATAATAGGCAATTTCAATTCTGGTGTAAATTTAGTCATAAAAAAACTGCACCTTCAATTGTTAGACTATATCTAACGATTGGAGTGCAGTTTTTTATTACATATTTGGTTGGCGAATTGAACGAATTGGCAGCTTCCATTTGTACATATAAGATAGCATACGACATGCAACAAGCAAACCAAATAATACGTAAAGCTCTACCGGAGAGCTTGCGATTTGAAGGCCAACAATCAAGCCTGCAAGAATTGCCCAAAGCGCATAGATTTCATCTTTTAAAACGGTCGGTTTTCGGCGAGCAAGCAAGTCGCGTACAATCCCACCGCCGCTACCTGTTAATACAGCAGCAACGATAACAGCGCTTAAGGGGTGTCCCATGCTGGTAGCATAGAGTGCGCCTTGAATGGCAAAAGCCGCAAGCCCAATTGCGTCAGAAAAGTTCCCCCAACGTTTCCACTGTCTTAAGATGCTGTTTGGAAACAAAAAGGTTGCCGTAATCGATAATAGCGCAATTTGAAAAAATAATCCCTGCTCCCAAAGAGCAGATACTGGTACACCAATTAATAAGTTACGGATGGCGCCACCGCCAAACGCTGTGACGATTCCTAGAATGTAAACTCCTAAAATATCATATTCTTCTTCCATTGCAATAAACGCCCCGCTAACTGCAAAAGCAATGGTGCCGATGATGCTCAAAACGTCCCATGTCATCGCAACTTCCCCTTTATGTATAAAAATTCGTTGTTTGTTAGAAAGTATTACAATAATAAAGTCATTCAAATTGTATCCACTATTGAGCAGAATTTCAACGTTTTTTTAGGGATAATTTCTTAAAAGAAACAAAGCGTGATAAACTAGTAAAAACAATCTATTCTGCATCTTTGAAGAAGATAGAGAAAATCGTGTTTTTTTGTTATGATATGAGTGCGTTAATACTTTAACAGTAAGGGAAGGAAAGTCATTGACATTTGAGATGAAACAAGAGCTTGAGCGTGTGATTTTAGTGGGGTGTCAGCTTCACGATGATGATGAGCGCTTTGAGTATTCGATGGATGAACTAGCATCATTAACTGAAACAGCACAGGGTGAGGTTCTAGTACGCTTGTCTCAAAAGCGCGACCGTATACATCCAGCTACATATATCGGAAAAGGAAAAGTGGAAGAGCTCGTTGCGCTTGAAGAAGAGCTAGAGCCAGATTTAATTGTGTTTAACGATGAGCTTTCACCGAGTCAAATTCGTAATTTATCCAGTCAGCTAGAAGCTCGAATCATTGACCGAACGCAGCTGATTTTAGATATTTTTGCGCAGCGTGCGCAAACAAAAGAAGGAAAGCTGCAGGTTGAGCTTGCGCAGCTAAACTACTTACTCCCTCGCCTAGTTGGACAGGGAACAGCACTTTCTCGCTTAGGAGGAGGAATTGGTACAAGAGGTCCAGGTGAAACGAAACTTGAAAGCGATCGACGTCATATTCGTCGTAAAATCGATGAAATTAAGCGTCAGTTAAAAACAGTCGTCAGTCACAGGGAGCGCTACCGAGAGAGAAGAAAGCGTAACCACGTATATCAAATCGCTATAGTAGGATACACAAACGCCGGTAAGTCAACGCTTTTCAATCGTTTAACAGAAGCGGGCATTTATGAAGAAAATCAGCTGTTTGCAACCCTTGATCCAACGACGAGACAGTATACGATGCCGTCCGGCTTAACTGCTCTTTTAACAGATACGGTTGGGTTCATTCAAGATTTGCCAACAACGCTTGTTGCTGCGTTTCGTTCCACATTAGAAGAAGTGACAGAAGCTGATTTCATTTTACACGTGGTCGACTCTGGTAATCCAGACTATCACAACCATGAGCAAACTGTTCACAAGCTATTAGCGGAATTAGATGTAGAAGATATTCCGATGTTAACCGTTTATAATAAGCGAGATGTGAAGCATGAATTATTTGTGCCGACCACACCTGCTTCTGTTTTAATCAGCGCTTTTAATAAGGAAGATCTCGCTTTGCTGGGAACAAAGATCCAGGATGAAATGAAGAAAGAGATGGAGTACTTTCATCTATTTATTCCTTCGGATGAGGGCAAGCTGTTGGCGGAGTTAAAAACCGTTGCGCTGGTTGACTCCCTAAAGTTTAATGAGGAAAAAGAAAAGTACGAGTGCCGAGGCTATATTGCAAAAGAGCACCCAATTTATAAGCAGCTAAGAATGATAGAAGAAAGTTGAGGAAGATAGAAAATGATGTTTGATCAGTTAGCAAACGGAGAGAGAATTAAAAGGTTAGCAAAGGAAGTGGAGCAGCAAATTAAGCCGATTCATGAACGAATTGATGAAGTGATTGAAGCAAATCAGTTTCGCGTGCTGCAAAGCTTTCAACAAAACCAGGTGAGTGATTCACATTTCATTCCCTCCACGGGCTATGGTTATGATGATTTAGGAAGAGATACGCTTGAAAAGGTATATGCTGATGTATTTGGAACGGAAGCGTGCCTTGTACGTCCCCAAATTATTTCAGGTACGCATGCAATAGGCATTTCGCTATTCGGTGTGTTGCGACCTGGTGATGACCTTTTATACATTACCGGTAAGCCATACGATACGCTTGAAGAAATCGTTGGAATTAGAGGGTCTGGCGTTGGTTCACTGAAAGAGTATAACATTGGATATAAAGCCGTAGATTTAACAAAAGAAGGGCGAGTAGACCTTGAAGAAGTGAAAGCGGCCATTACGGATACAACGAAAATGATTGGTATTCAGCGTTCAAAAGGTTATGGAATTCGTCCTTCGTTTACGGTCAGCCAAATTAAAGAAATGATTGCTTTTGTGAAAAGCATCAAGCCAGACGTTATCGTATTTGTAGATAACTGTTACGGAGAATTTGTAGAGACAATAGAGCCATCTCATGTTGGAGCTGATTTAATTGCAGGCTCTCTCATTAAAAATCCAGGCGGTGGGTTAGCGAAAATCGGTGGCTATATTGCTGGACGTAAAGAGTTGGTTGAAGCATGCTCTTACCGCATGACAACGCCAGGTATTGGAGCAGAAGCTGGTGCAACGCTGTACAGCCTACAGGAAATGTATCAAGGTTTCTTTTTAGCTCCGCACGTTGTAGGGCAGGCTTTAAAGGGGGCTGTATTTTCTTCGGCCATGTTTGAAAAACTTGGGATGCAGTCAGAACCAAAGTGGGACGCTGAGCGAACAGACTTAATTCAGTCCGTTCAGTTTGATGATCGGGATAAGATGGTGGCGTTTTGCCAAGCAATTCAATACGCGTCGCCAATTAATTCGCACGTGACGGCATACCCAGCTTATATGCCAGGATATGAAGACGATGTAATCATGGCAGCCGGTACGTTTGTTCAAGGGGCTAGCTTAGAGCTAACGGCAGATGGTCCAATCCGTCCACCGTATGTTGCTTATGTACAAGGTGGTTTAACGTATGCTCACGTTAAAGTAGCTATCTGCACAGCAATTGATTCAATGATTTTGAAAAAGTTAATTTAAGTATAATCTTGCTCAGCAAGACAAAAAGATGAGCTATCGTGTATAAAAACAAATTAAAAATAAACTAAAATCGCTATTTTATTGTATTCGTGAAATATTCTAAAAATTTTTATGTGAGAATTGCTCACATATAGTTGACAGATAAACTAACATGGCATACAATGAAACTAGTTAATCAAAGGAGGAACTGAGATGAGTGACAACATACGAAGAAATACGCCGCTTTTCCCAATTGGAATTGTGATGCAGTTAACTGAGTTGTCGGCTCGCCAAATTCGCTACTATGAGGAACATGAATTAGTTACACCTGTACGATCTGAAGGTAATCGTCGATTATTCTCGTTTAACGATGTTGATAAATTACTAGAAATTCGTGACTTAATTGAACAAGGTGTAAACTTAGCTGGTGTTAAGCAGCTATTTCAAGTTCAGAAAGCGCAAGAAGGGCATAAAAAAGAGGCAAAACCAGAAGATGAAAAGGTTGTAGCAGAAGCAAGCAAATCTGAGCTATCAGATGAAGAGTTACGCAAGATGCTTCGCGCTGAGTTAATGCAAGCAGGACGCTTTAACAAAGCAACGCTCAATCAAGGAGATATGTCTCGGTTCTTTCATTAAAAATTGTAAGTATTTATATGCTTCGTTAACAGGAAGTATATAAACTATAAATATTTTTTAGATTTAGGGGAGGATCACACGATGGCAAAGTACACAAAAGAAGATATTTTCAAAAAGGTTCAGGAAGAGAATGTAAAATACATTCGCCTTCAGTTCACTGACATTTTAGGAACAATCAAAAACGTTGAAATTCCAGTAAGTCAATTAGAAAAAGCGTTAGACAACAAGATGATGTTTGACGGTTCTTCAATCGAAGGTTTCGTACGTATCGAAGAATCTGATATGTACTTATATCCAGATCCAGACACGTTTGTTGTATTCCCTTGGACGTCTGAAAAAGGTAAAGTTGCACGTTTCATTTGTGACATCTACAATCCAGACGGAACTCCATTTGATGGAGACCCACGTAACAACTTAAAGCGTATATTAAAAGAAATGGAAGACTTAGGATTCAGTGATTTTAACCTTGGGCCTGAGCCAGAATTCTTCTTATTCAAGCTAGATGAAAAAGGAGAGCCAACGTTAGAATTAAACGATAAAGGTGGCTACTTCGACCTAGCACCAACTGACCTTGGTGAAAACTGCCGTCGTGACATCGTATTAGAGCTTGAAGAAATGGGCTTTGAAATTGAAGCATCTCACCATGAGGTAGCTCCTGGTCAACATGAGATTGACTTCAAATATGCTGGCGCATTAAGAGCTTGCGATGACATCCAAACATTTAAACTAGTAGTTAAAACAATTGCTCGTAAGCACGGCTTACACGCAACATTCATGCCAAAACCATTGTTCGGTGTGAACGGTTCAGGTATGCACTGCAACCTTTCACTATTCAAAGATGGCCAAAATGCATTCTATGATGCAAACGGAAACTTAGAGTTAAGTGATACAGCTCGTCAATTCATCGCTGGTATCATTAAGCACGCTCACAGCTTCACTGCTGTAACAAACCCAACGGTAAACTCTTACAAGCGTTTAGTACCTGGTTACGAAGCTCCTTGTTACGTTGCATGGTCTGCACGCAACCGTAGCCCATTAATTCGTATCCCAGCTTCTCGCGGAGTAGGAACTCGTGTTGAGGTACGTAGCGTAGACCCAGCTGCTAACCCATACCTAGCGATGGCTGTATTACTAAAAGCTGGTTTAGACGGAATCAAGAACAATCTTGAAGCTCCAAAACCAATTGACCGCAACATCTATGTAATGACTAAAGAAGAGCGCGTAAAAGAAGGTATCGTAGATTTACCTGCTACGCTAGCTCAAGCTTTAGATAGCTTCCAAGCTAACGAAATCATGGTTTCTGCATTAGGTGAGCACTTAGCTGAACACTTCATCGAAGCTAAGGAAATTGAGTGGGATATGTTCCGCACACAAGTTCACCCATGGGAACGCGATCAATACATGAGCCAATATTAATTGGTAGAAAGCCTGATATGACTGCATTTGCAGTCATTCAGGCTTTTTTTATTGGGGGCGTATTTCTTTAACATTTTAAGACTTGACCACCTTCTTACCACAAGCATCCACGAAGCCAATTAATAATTTGCGAAATATGATTTCTAGAAGCCTTTGATGATGTGAAACTTATTCCACACACCAGTTTCCTTATAGCAATGCAATCAATAAAAAAGTCAGTATTAATTGTTAGGAAACACCTTGGCATAATGTATCGAGGCGTCTTTTTATGGAGCTATCTTTCCATTTTGATAGTAAAAACTGTAGAAATAAAAAATCTTTTTTTATTACAATAAGTAATAATTTACCTTTTATGGTATTATATAAAAGTGTGTTTGTATAGCTAGCAGATATGACTATAAAATAGGTAACTGGACCGTTTAATTTATATTTTCAACATAAATAAAATATAATGGAGGCATTATTATGTGGTTATTATTAGGGCTTATTGCCATAGTGGCAACTATTATAAATCTGTATATGTATAAAACAGGAAAAGATTATAAACTTGCGATGGCGATGGGATTATCATTCACGGCACTGACACTCTGTGCAGAACATAGTCTTGTATCTGATTGGGTAAAAGGTGAAGATTGGTCAGCTTTAATGGATGTTGTTCCTACTATGGAAAAGGCAGTATGGTTTTTAACAATTGTTTCTATTTTACTAAATATAGCACCTATGCTGTTAGAACTAAAAGGTAAAAAATAAAAAGTTATTGGTGGTAGATCTGCTCATAAGAGTAGGATGTTATTCATTTTGTAATAACTATAAAGTAATAGTGAAAAAATTTTCATAAATATTTAAAAAAAGACAGCCGTGTAACCTATTATAGCCAAAGCTAACATCACAGCTTGTATTCCAATACCAAGAGTACTAAATATTCCTCCTGTAAAGGCAAATCCTTTGCCTTTTTCAAGATTTCTCTTAATCTCTTTATTATCTAATAGGTAAATATGATCTATATTCTCATTTTTAAAGCTATATTTATTATCTGCGTACTTGGTACTATAGCGGATATTATAGCGACATATGCAGCAAAATTTGCGATTGATGAGGTAATTGAAGAACAGGCGTCTGAACAACAAGAAAATGTTGAACAAGAAATAAGATTGAGAGAGTTAGAACGACAGGTCGCATCTTTACAAAAAAAGCTTGAAGAATTACAACTATAACGCTCGAGCTGTTCGAAATATGTATTAATGAGATAAAGGATTAAAAAATCAATTCTCCCCTAACTGACCAGAGGGCACTAATCATTATGTAGCGATTAGTGTCTTTTTTGATGTTAAAAATCAAAATTTAGGAGATGAAATGAAAAGTGAAATAAATTGAATCATGTGCTAAATGAAAAATATAAAAGATCAACGAAGCAGCATTCTAGAAGTAAAGAGTATGGCGTCTAGTCCTTCATTCACCGAACATGAAAAGAGTACATAAAAATAAGTAACTATGTAAAATGAAGAGGTGTTTTATGTATTATTATCCATATTATTATCCATATTTTCAGCAGCGAATGAATCGTCAACCACAGTCGCCGTCAGTTGATACTTCTATTTTCAGTCATTCTGTCAGTTCCCTTCAAAAAATTACTCTTGAAGCAAATGCTTTATTGAAAAAAATAGCTGAACCGAAGTTTTCTCAGACCTTGATGACAGCAGCTCAGGCTGGAAATCACATACAGGTCGACAACCTGATTAAATCGATAGGGATAAGTACATCTGTAACAGCCAAGTACAATCCAGATGGTCTGTTGTTAATTATGCCTGCTCAGTCTCAAGGAGAAGGATGTTGTACGTTAACTATGTTTCTTAGGTGGGGAGAGTTTCGATGAGGGAAGGCTGTCTCCCAGACTTAATGGGATGGGAGACAGTATAATACGTACCATAGATATTTTTCACGTTTACTTAATAAAGGGCTTGACTATCTCTGTGTGCATCTAGATACGTTGAATAGCTTGTCTAAACAAATAGATTATATACATTTTTTATTAAATTGAATGATTGTTTAGGTAATGGTTATATTAATGCTTGTGCGCAAGATGGAAGGTAGCACACCGTTATAAATATGTTAAGGATGAAAAAATGGGTATTTTAAGTGGAAATCCAACAGATGAGCCAATGCACTACGGTGAGGTATTTGGAACTTGGTCTTTTGTTTCAACATCAAAAGCTTTAGTGTCTGGATATCAAACATTTTTAAATCACGTAGGTGACAAAGACCTACATAAATTAGTTCAACAATCAATTGAACAATGTCAAGAAGAGATGAAAGCGATAGAAAAATTATTAAAAGAAAACGGAATAGGTTTACCTCCAACACCTCCAGAACGTCCTGAAGCTTGCTTAGATGATATTCCAGTAGGTGCTCGAGTTCAAGATCCAGAAGTTGCGGCTTCTGTTTCGCGCGATATTGCAGCAGGTTTAGTTGCTTGTAGCCAATTGATTGGACAGTGTGTACGTGAGGATATCGCAGCAATGTTCAGCCAGTTCCACATGGAAAAAGTAGCGCTAGGCGGTAAATTTTTAAAGCTTAGTAAAGAAAAAGGATGGTTAATTCCTCCACCTCTTCATAAGTCTAAAAATACGGACTGTTAATAAATGTTTTTGCAGATTATTACAAATCCGATTCCTTGTGTATTCAATTAATAAACAGAGGGGGTTGGATTTTTCCAATCCTCTATAAAGAGTATGAATTAATAATACCAAGCTTATGTTTATGTCTAAGTTATAAAGAATTGAACCTTAATGATGATAAAAAAGATGAAGTCTATTGCACAGGTAACAAAAGTAAATTATGAGTAAACTGTTTCTAAGTACAAATACACTCGTAAGAATGCATTTTGACTAAGAGCTAAGAACATTTCTTAATACAGTTACAGTAAGTCCTGAATTATTCATAGCTAACTAAAATCATTTCGTTTTTCAACTTTTGATCACGAGGGTTTAAATTTTCGTGAATTTCAAATGGATGAATAGGTGAAGGAGTCTGGTTGATGCTTAAAAAATGGG
>NZ_JBXDLD010000137.1:0-6709 GCF_056820425.1 Priestia sp. KCTC 13724
ACATTCTACAAGATAGGTGCCCTTTTTTGTATGCTTTTTTTGGATTTTATTGGTTAATCAACACGCATGATTACATTTATGAATCAGTGGGTTCATCAAATGAAAACTCCTGTATCTGTTATTCACCTTATGATTCAAAATGAAGATGAACCTATCTTTATGAGCATTCTAGATGAAATGGAGCGAATTCAAAAAGGATTAGAGACTGTATTATATACATCGAGATTGAATGATTTCACTCATGATTTTCAAGCGGAAAGTGTTTCTCTACATAAAGTTGTAACTAGCCTTATTTCGAGTTATAAACGCTTTTTTATTCGAAACCGCGTATTTCCAACAGTTAACGTTCCTCCCCAGTACATCGTCGCTTCTGATGAAAAGTGGATTCACTTTGCCTGTTCACAGCTTATTACTAATGCCGTCCGCTATTCTGCTGGAATTAATCAAAGCATCACCATTTCAGCATTTGAAAGAGGTAGACAGGTTATATTAGAAGTAAAAGATCAAGGAATAGGTATTCCATCACAACATCTAAAGCGGGTGTTCGATCCCTATTTCACTGGAGAAAACGGTCGGAAATATCAAGAATCTACAGGGATGGGGCTCTATCTCGTAAAAGAAATTTGTAAACAGCTCCACCATCAGATAGAGCTTGAATCAAAAGAAGGACAAGGAACTACCATACGCTTAATTTTTCAACAAAATATCGCTCGTACCCAAGAAGGCTAATATATAGATTAGCCTTCTCTTGCTTTCTTACAAAAGTGTAAGATTCCTGTAAGCTTAGTACATGGCACGTTAGATCAAATTTCAATAAGATAGGGCTATAAAGAAAAAACATTTACAAAGGAGTTTGACTATGCCTATTTTACAAGTCAATAACTTAACAAAAGTATATGAAGGAAACGTTTCTTACAAAGCCTTAGAAGGCGTTAACTTTTCAATTGAAAAAGGAGAATTTGTTGGCATTATGGGGCCGTCCGGAAGCGGGAAAACAACCCTGCTCAATATGGTTTCTACCATTGATTCACCGACGGCTGGAGAAGTAATCATTAACAACCGCAATCCTCATCAACTTAAGAAAAAAGAGATTGCACTTTTTAGACGCCGCGAGCTCGGGTTTGTCTTCCAATACTTTAATTTATTAGATACATTAACTGTTGAAGAAAATATTATTTTACCGCTTGCTTTAGACAAAGTAAAAAGCTCCGAAATGGCCAAGAGAGTAGCTGCTATTACTAGTAAACTCGGCATTGAACATATCTTAAAAAAGCGTACGTACGAAATTTCAGGCGGACAAATGCAACGAGCCGCCATTGCCCGAGCAATTATCCACCATCCACAGCTTATCTTGGCTGATGAGCCAACTGGAAACTTAGATTCCAAAGCATCTAAAGATGTGATGGAAACCCTGCAGCATTTAAATGAACAAGAACGCGCAACAATGATGATGGTTACTCATGATGCGCACGCAGCTAGCTATTGCAATCGCGTAATTTTCATTAAAGATGGACAGCTTTATAACGAAATTTACCGCGGAAATAATCGTCAAGCTTTTTATCAGCAAATTATTGATATGCTATCAGTTTTAGGAGGAGACGCACATGAGCTTTCGACAAATCGCATTTAAAAACGTGATGCGTAATAAGCGTACGTATGCAGCTTACTTTTTAAGCAGCGCCTTTTCTGTAGCCGTTTTTTTCTTTATGCAATGTTTATTTTTCATCCTGGGGTCACAGAAGGTGTAACAAAAGAAATGGCAAAAAAGGGCATGACGGCGGCTGAATATATTATCTATGTATTTTCGTTTTTCTTCGTCCTGTATTCTGTCAGCGCATTTTTAAAGTCTCGCAAGCGTGAATTTGGAATTTTTATTATGCATGGAATGTCTAAACGTCAGCTAAACACCATGATTTTTTTAGAAAACATGATCATTGGTTTTTCAGCCATCATTATGGGAATTCTTGTTGGAATGCTTCTCAGCAAGCTCTACTTAATGGTTGGATCTTACGTTATTGGCATGGAAAAACCCCTTTCGTTTTTAGTTCCTTGGGAAGCACTCGCCTTAACAATAGCTGCATTTACCGTTTTATTTCTTGTTATTTCATTGTTCACAAGCTTTTTTGTACGCACAAACAAACTGTTAGATTTGTTTCAGTCTACATCAAAACCAAAGCCTGAACCTAAAACCTCTATTATTTTATCATTACTGGCTGCTGGTTTATTAATTGGCGGCTATTACTTAGCGTGGACAGCAAACATGTATAATATTGGCTATCGCTTTTTTATCGTTATCCTTATGACGATTGTGGGAACTTATTTTTTCTATACGCAGCTAAGTGTTTTCTTATTAAAAATGTTCAAGAAAAACAAGCGCTTTTACTGGAATCATACTCGTCTTATTACCATTTCAGATTTAGCTTACAGAATGAAAGATAACGCTCGTCTGTTTTTCATGGTAACAATCGTATCAACCGTTGCTTTTTGTGCAATTGGAACCTTATCGGCGATGGGAGGCTCAAAAAAGCTATTCGACGAACGTGCTCAAATTCCCGTTGTCTATCAATCATCGGATCAAAATCCGAGCGAAAAAGCACAGGTACAAGCCATTCGAGATGATTTTAATAAAAACGACTTATCGTATAATGAAATCAAAGTAACGTTAATCGAACAAACAGGAAAAGAAACGAATAAAAAAGTTGAGCTTATCTCCTTGTCTGATTATAATGCGATGGCTATTGCAGCTCGTGAAAAACCACTTAAGTTAAAAGAAAATGAAGGTCATTATGTGAGCACAGTCACTTATAATACGTTTTTAGATGAAAAGATGAAACCCATTACTTTAAGTGAAAGCAATCTAACATTCAACGCAACAAAAATTATTGATGCACCTTACTTTTCTTCTGGAATGATCGGCTATGATTTGTACGTCATTCCAAATGAGCTTTATAAACAAATTAAAAACCCTACGTCAACAACTCACTATTACGGATTTGCAACTAAAGATTGGGTCGAAACAAAAGACATTGGCTTAAGTTTATATAACGGAGAAGACGGCATTTATACTAGGAATTATACGAGTGATCCAGCTTTCTATTTCTCATCAGCTGGATATGATTACAATATGATGATGGAAATGTATCGCACTGCTCTTTTCGTGGCACTTTTAGTCGGCTGTGTCTTCTTCATTGCAGCAGGAAGCTTTTTATACTTCCGTTTGTATACAGACCTTGACTATGATAAACGCCAGTATCAAATGATTGCAAAAGTTGGTTTAACTAAGTCTGAGCTCAATAAAATTATTACGCCTCAGCTTGTTTTATTATTTTTTGTTCCCATTCTTGTAGCGTTTGTACACAGCGTGTTTGCGTTTAAAGCTCTTCAAGGCTTATTTGAATTCTCAGTTGTTAAGGAAACTGCAGTCGTTCTGCTTGGATTTGGAGCTGTTCAAGTAGTGTATTTCTTATTCATTCGCTTCCGTTATTTAAAACATATTAAAAAAGCTATTATGTAAATAAAAAAAGCGGACCCTATGCGTCCGCTTTTCTTATACCATTGCTGGCTGTTCTTTTCTTTTTTCATCTTTTAATTTTTCAACAATATCTCGTGCCACCCATACGCCACAAGCACTTGCCTGAGCTAATCCTCGCGTGATGCCGGCTCCGTCTCCTCCAACATATAAGCCTGAAATCTCTGTTTCAAAGCGATCCGTTAGTTTTGGACGTGCAGAGTAAAACTTCGCTTCTACTCCGTAAAAAAGCGTGTGTTCAGAAGCTAAGCCTGGCGTTACATGATCTAATGCTTCCGTCATTTCAATTAGACTCTTCATTGTGTTGTAAGGAAGAACAAGCCCAAGATCTCCTGGGACTGCTTCTTTTAACGTTGGCTCTAAGAAACCTTCTTTAATACGAGCTGGTGTGGAGCGACGACCTTTTAGAATATCACCGTACTTCTGTACAACTAATCCCCCATTTGATAGCATATTTGCTAATCTTGATACTTCATGTGCATATTCATTTGGTTGATCAAACGGTTCTGAGAATTTATGAGATACAAGCAGCGCAAAGTTCGTATTCTTACTTCCAAGCTTCGGGTCTTTATAAGCGTGGCCGTTTGCAAGCATGATTCCAGAATGATTCTCAACAACTACATGTCCTGAGGGGTTGCTACAGAACGTTCTTACTCGCGTACCAACTGATGTATTATAAATGAATTTACCTTCGTATAGATGCTTATTAATCTCTTCCATTACGATATCTGAAGTCTCAACACGAACGCCAATATCAACTTGGTTGTTAATCATTTTTAATCGACGTTTTTTTAATAAGTCAGTCAGCCATTTTGAACCATCTCGCCCTGGAGATACTACCACTTTATCAGCAGTTAGCATTTCCCCATTTTTAAGCTCAATTCCGCGTACAATGTGCTTCCCATCAATTTTCTCTGTAACAAAATCAGCAACTTCTGTTTTATACTGCATGTCGATGCGTTCTTTTAAATATTCATAAATGCTTTTCAAAATTTCTAAATTTTGTTCCGTCCCTAAGTGACGAACTTGCGCACGCAGTAGTTTTAAGCCTGCTGCGTAGCCCCGTTTTTCAATTTCACGTACTTTATCAGTTAACGGGTCTGTAATCGAATCTGTTGCCCCGTGCTTTAAGTTAATTTCATCTACGTATTTAATTAAATCTACCACCTGTGATTCAGGGAGATAATCCGTCATCCATCCCCCAAATTCACTTGTAATATTGAATTTCCCATCTGAATATGCGCCTGCTCCACCAAATCCATTGGTAATTGAACAAGCGGGCAAACAGCCTGCAAAATCTTTTTTATTATTCGCCGGCGGACATTTCACAATTTTTTTCTGAAGAATCGGACAATTTCTTCGGTAAATATCGTGTCCTTTATCAATTAACAACACTTTTGCTTCAGGTAGTTTTAGCGTTAATTCATAACAAGTAAAAATTCCAGCTGGGCCTGCTCCTACAACAATTACATCATAGTTTTGATTCATCGATACATTCCCCCGTTAACCTTTTTATTTTTCATCAACCGTTTTTTATTTATTATTCGGTTATATTCTAGCCATTTGATACTATATCAGACAAAAACGCTTGCGTCAACAATAAACACGAACATTATAAAAAATTAAAAATATAACATTCGCCTTTTACGCACAAATAAAAAAACCAGCGAATAAATAGTACTGCTACTATACATTCACTGGCTCTTTTACATGCGGAATCGCAATTTCAACTTTTGTGCCCACTCCTATTTGACTTGTAAATGAAATATGCCCCTGATGTTGTTCAATAATTTGATAGCTAACCATTAGCCCTAAACCCGTTCCCGTTTGCTTTGTAGAAAAGAACGGTTCTCCTAAACGAGCTAATGATTGTTCGTCTATTCCGCAACCCTGATCTTCAATTGTTACTACGCCATATCCATTTCGTTTTTCTGTTCTAACCGTTACCACGCCTTTATCCATCGATTCCAATGAATTTTGAATAAGATTTATGAATACTTGCTTTAATGCATTTTCTTCACAGAGAATTTCAATATCCCCTTCGAGAAAGCTTTTGATTTCACTATTCTTATAGTTTGCATGAGTAGTAAGCAATAACGTTACATGACTTAAAATTTGGTGAAGGCTCTTTTTCTTAAAAGGATGCTCACTTTTAGGTTTTGCTAACGTTAAAAATTCTTGGATAATTGATTCAACGCGATTCAGCTCTTCTAGCATAATATCATGATAAGATTTATTATATTGCTGAGATGCATTTAATAGCTGCACAAACCCTTTAACTGCAGTCAATGGATTTCTTATTTCATGCGCTACGCCCGCTGCTAGCTTGCTCACCATCATGAGTTTTTCAGATTTACTTGCCATTTCATCATACTTCTTCCGATCCGTTACATCACGAATAATATACTGAATAGCATCCTCGCCTTTAAATTTAATTTTCGTTTCGGAAGATTCAATACTCACAACTCCACGCTTAGTCAATAACTTCACTTCTGCACGAGGACGAATAGACATTCCTTTCATCAGCTGATTCATTCGTTTTTTAACGATTTCTAGATGTTCTGGATGAATAAAATGAAGCCAATATCGTCCTAGATAGTCCTCTTTTTTAGTTCCTCCAAGCATGCCCACACCAGCGGGGTTAATGTACTGAATCTTTCCTTCTTGGGTGACAATAAAAGCATCTTGACTCTGCTTTACAAACTGTTTGTACTGCTTCATTTTCCGAATAACTTCCTCTTGTTTTTCAAAACTAGAAGAAAATTCTTTCCACTGCACAACAAGAAGATGCGGCTGCTCTTTCATTCTCTGAATATGAATATGTACGGGTACTTGTTGGTTTATTTGCTTGTTTAACACAACCACTTCTTCTTCATGACTATGGAGAGGAGCAATATCAGCTTTTTTAATTAAAAACTGACTACTATGCTGAAAAACATTGGAAGAAAGAAGTTGCTTTTTCTCCTTCTTAAATAGATGTGCACAAGCATCATTTAAAGCTTGAACTTCTCCATTAAGATCTATGATAAGCATGGGTGTTAACGACATTGAAAATAGCTGTTCATATAGCCTTTCTTGATCCATATATTCACCTTCAGTTATTAGGATAGTAATTGAATCAATTTCATAAAACCTATCTAAAGAAACATACAAGGACCCAATTTTCATGTTCTCATTTTT
>NZ_JBXDLD010000138.1:0-712 GCF_056820425.1 Priestia sp. KCTC 13724
CAACTTAACCTTGCATGGGATCGTAACTCGCCGGTTCATTCTACAAAAGGCACGCCATCACCCATTAACAGGCTCTGACTACTTGTAGGCACACGGTTTCAGGTTCTCTTTCACTCCCCTTCCGGGGTGCTTTTCACCTTTCCCTCACGGTACTGGTTCACTATCGGTCACTAGGGAGAGAGGCAAGCCTCTTGGTTTGGGCTAATTCCGTTTCGCTCGCCGCTACTCAGGAAATCGCATTTGCTTTCTCTTCCTCCGGGTACTTAGATGTTTCAGTTCCCCGGGTTTGCCTTCAATATCCTATATATTCAGATAAAGATACTGCTCCATTACGAACGGTGGGTTTCCCCATTCGGAAATCTCCGGATCAAAGCTTACTTACAGCTCCCCGAAGCATATCGGTGTTAGTCCCGTCCTTCATCGGCTCCTAGTGCCAAGGCATTCACCGTGCGCCCTTTCTAACTTAACCATTAGCGAATAAATGGTGCAACTTACGTTGCGTTATTTATTGGTTTGATTAAAGAAAAGTTTCACTTTTCCTCAGCTATTACTGTTATCTAGTTTTCAAAGAACAATCGTACTCAAAATTCTTCTTATTAGATAAGAAGAAAGTGATGTACTTTCTATTAAACGAGAGATTGAACTCTCAAAACTGAACAAAGCTTCAAAACGTACGTCTTGTCTAGCTACGGCTCCTAGTCATTCGATCGTT
>NZ_JBXDLD010000139.1:0-9000 GCF_056820425.1 Priestia sp. KCTC 13724
AAATCGTCCCTTTCTTGAAATGTTGGTGTGGTAACTTTCATTTTACTAGATAGGACGATTTTTTTGTGTGTGTTTTCAAAAAAAATCCAGAAAGAGGGCTGGCAAAAAATCAGCTTTTACTGACTTTTTGGACAGCCCCTTTTTTAATCTTGTTCTCGCTCATGATTAATTTCAAGTGCATTGTCTTCCTTATGATAATTGTGGAAACTATCGATTAATCGATCTAAATGCTCTAGCTCTTCACTGTATTCAATGATACTTGCGATGAGAGGAAATAAGTGATACAACATCTTGTTATCTTCGTCATCTTCAAGCAGCTTATATTTCATAAATGCATCAATTAATGCACGCTTTTTTGTATATGCTTCAGTTGGTACAGATGTTGTTAATTGAACTTTTAGCTTACCAATAAACTTTAACAGAGCCTGCTCGTGATACATTAGCAAGCATTCCATCTCAGATTTTATGAGATTCTGAAACGACTGTGGCATGTGTTGAATATCATTTTCAAGACGATGCAACTGCTTTAATGTTTTAAGAGCATGGGAGGTTGTTGTAATCATTTGGCGGAAAAGCACAAGTTTTCGAGATTTAACAAATACCTTTTTCTTTGAATTCGTTCGCTCTTCTTTATAGAAATCAAACAGCTGATTGGCTTTCGTTAGCTGATCCTTGATTTTCTCAATGTCTTCTTTTAACAGCGTATATTCAGAAGCATGGTAGATATTCATACGAATCCACTTAATAATTTCTTCAGTTGTACCAACAATTTTATAATAAAGCTTTGTTTCATACTTTGGTGGTAAGAAAATTAAGTTTACAATAAATGCTGAAAAGACCCCTAATAAGATGGTTGCAAAGCGGATGACTGCAAACTGAACAAAGTCATCACTAGGGCTTTCCATAATAGCAATAACGGTTACCAGCGCAAGGCCAATTGTATTGCCGATTTTTAGCTTTAAATTAAGCGTAATTACCATAACAGCCGTTAAACCAATAATAAACGGATGTGTGCCGAATAAAAGTCCAAACCCAACTGCTAGTAACGCTCCGATGACGTTAGCTTGAATTTGCTCCAAAACTGTCAAATACGAGCGATAAATTGAAGGCTGAATAGCAAAAACTGCTGCGATTGCTGCGAATGTGGGTGATGGCAGATTGAGCAATTCAGCGACTAACAATGAAAGTGTAATGGCAATTCCCGTTTTTAAAATGCGGGCACCAAGTTTCATGCTTTCATAGTCCTTTCTATACATGAGATTTTGATAAAATAAATAAAAGCTTCTTTATAGTATACATAACCCATCTTGAATTATATAAACAATAACATACTATACAAGGTTTGCATGTGGATATCAAGAGGAAGGAATAAGAAAAATCCCGTTAAATAACGGGATTTTTCGACAAGTATTTTTATGTTCAATTAGTTTACAAGAAAAAGAAGGATTACAATTCTTTGCTTAGCTGCTCAAAAGCTTTTTCTACGGCTTCTAACGTCACATGGATATCTTCTTCCGTATGTTCTGTTGTTAAGAACCAAGCCTCGTATTTCGAAGGAGCTAAATTAATACCTTGATGAAGCATGAGCTTGAAGAATTTTGCAAACAATTCACCGTCTGTATTTTCAGCCTGTTCATAGTTAGTGACTGTCTCCGTTGTGAAGTAAAGCGTTAGCGCACCTTTTAAACGGTTGATAGTAATTGGCATTTTATATGTACGAGCGTGTTTTAAAATACCTTCTTCAAGCATCGCACCAAGCTTGTCCATTTTGTCGTATACGCCTTCTTCTTTTAATACTTCTAAGCACGCAATTCCAGAAAGCATGGAAGCTGGATTTCCGGCCATTGTTCCAGCTTGGTAAGCGGGACCTAAAGGAGCAACTTTTTCCATGATTTCTTGTTTACCACCGTATGCTCCGATTGGAAGGCCTCCACCGATGATTTTTCCTAATGCTGTTAAGTCTGGCTTCACACCAAGTAAGTCTTGGGCACCACCATACATGAATCGGAAAGCGGTGATGACTTCATCATAAATAACAAGTGCACCTGCTGCGTGTGTTAGTTCATTTACCTGTTCTAAAAAGCCTGGATGCGGCTCGACAATTCCAAAATTCCCTACGATTGGTTCGACCAGGACACCAGCAATTTGGTCTCCCCACTTTTCTAAAGCCTCTTTAAATGGTTGAATATCGTTGAATGGAACGGTAATAACTTCTTTTGCAATACTTTTTGGTACGCCGGCTGAGTCTGGTGTGCCAAGCGTTGAAGGGCCAGATCCCGCTGCGACAAGCACAAGGTCTGAGTGTCCGTGGTAGCAACCAGCAAATTTAATGATTTTGTCACGACCTGTATATGCTCGCGCTACGCGAATTGTTGTCATGACAGCTTCTGTTCCAGAGTTGACAAAGCGAACTTTATCCATTGCAGGCATCGCTTCTTTTAACATTTTTGCAAATTTTACTTCATGAGCAGTTGGAGTACCGTATAATACGCCTGTTTCCGCTGCGTGTGTAATTGCCTTTGTGATGTGAGGGTGAGCATGACCCGTGATGATTGGTCCGTATGCTGCTAGATAATCAATATATTTATTTCCATCAACATCCCAAAAATAAGCGCCTTTTGCTTTTTCCATTGCAACTGGGGATCCGCCACCCACTGCTTTATATGAACGAGACGGACTGTTTACACCGCCGACAATATGTTGAAGTGCTTCTCCGTGAAGCTGTTCTGATTTCGTAAACTGCATAATATGCCTCCTAAAGTATAATTCCACGTTCTATTCTACCAAACTTATTTGTTTCTTGAAAAACATTGTAGAAGGTGTATGATAGAAAACTGTGCATGAACAATTTAAATAGTAGATAAAACTAGTTGAATAGATGGAGGAAACGAGATGACAAATGCAATTGAGGTAAAGGGGTTGCGAAAAGAATTTAAGGCCTATTCGAGTCGTTCAGGCTTAAAAGGTGCGTTTCGTGACTTGTTTACAAGAAATTATAAAGTATTAAAAGCTGTAAACGATATTTCGTTTACAGTCAAACAAGGTGAAATGGTTGGATATATCGGAGAAAACGGAGCAGGGAAATCGACGACCATTAAAATGCTGACGGGAATCTTAACACCAACTGGCGGTGAGATTCAAGTGAACGGAATGAACCCTCATAAAGAGCGTGAGCAGTTTACGCGTACCATTGGGGTAGTATTTGGTCAGCGTTCACAGCTTTGGTGGGATATTGCTGTTCAAGAATCGTTTCGGCTACTAAAAAAAGTATATAAAGTATCAGATGAAGATTATAACAACCATATGGAGCACGTGATTCGAACGCTGGATATTGGTCCATTATTAGATAAGCCTGTGAGAAAGCTATCTCTTGGTCAACGAATGCGATGTGAGTTAGCGGCAGCACTTATTCATAATCCACCGCTGCTTTTTTTAGATGAGCCAACCATTGGGCTAGATGTATTAGTGAAACTAAAAATTCGTCAGTTCCTAAAAGAAATTAACGAAAAATACAATACAACAATCTTATTAACAACGCATGATTTAGCTGACATTGAAGCCTTATGTGAGCGCGTCGTTATGTTGGATGAAGGAAACATTATTTATGATGGTTCGCTACAAAAGCTGCGTTCTAACTGGGGAGATATGAAACAGGTTATATTTGAATTTACAAAAGAACCACTTCAAGAACAGCTGCAATTAATTACACAGGGGTTACCTGTTACGTGGGTGAGGGGAGACCGCCTCAACAGCTGGGTTGCTAATCTTGAGAACAAAGGAGATAGCATGTCACAGCTAATTGCTAAAGTAGCAGCGAAATACGAAATTGCTGATTTAAGTATTCATGAAATTTCAACTGAAGAAGTTATTCGTAACATCTATGAAGAAGGTGTTGTGAATGGATAAATATATTGAAATGATACGCATTCGTTTCTTAATGATGCTTGCGTATCGAACGAATTACTACAGCGGTATATTAATCTATGCGATTAATATTGGAGCCTACTATTTCCTATGGTCTGCTATTTACGGAGGGAAAGAAAATATTCAAGGGCTATCAATGACGCAGATGACAACATATGTAGCTGTGTCCTGGATGGCGCGCGCCTTTTATTTCAACAACATTGATCGTGAGATGGCTATGGAAATTAAAGACGGGAAAGTGGCGGTTGAACTAATTAAGCCCTATAACTATCTTGGAATGAAAATGATGCAGGGGCTTGGAGAAGGGATTTTTAGACTGCTATTCTTCTCCATTCCAGGAATGGTGATTGTCTGGTTTTTATTCCCGATAGATTTATCAGGCCACGTACAGACATGGATTTATTTTAGTTTTTCAATTATCTTTAGCTTTATTGTTAATACTCAAATTAACTTATTAACGGGAATTACGACATTCTTCTTGTTTAATAATGATGGATTAATTCGTGCAAAGCGCGTTATCATAGATTTGTTTTCAGGGCTTTTATTACCAATTAGCTTTTATCCTCTTTGGGCACAAGATTTAATGGGGTATCTTCCTTTTCAAGCAATCAGCTATATTCCAAGCATGATCTTTACAGAAGGATTTACGGGAAGTGAAGTGGTAACTGCATTGGTGACACAGCTTATTTGGTCACTGCTTTTATTTATTCCTATCGTCTTTCTATGGAATGTTGCAAAGAAAAAGATGGTCATCCAAGGAGGGTAAGCAATGTTTTATTTTTCTATGTTCTTTCAATACATCAGTCAATATATAAAAACCAGACTTCAATACCGAGCTGATATGGTTGTTGAAGTTGTATCTGATTTACTATTTCAAGCAGTAAACTTAATTTTTATTTTAGTTGTATTTGGCCACACTCAATTTCTCAACGGTTGGTCACGAGAAGAAATCATTTTTATTTATGGATTCTTCCTAGTTCCTTTTGCGGTATTCTCTTCATTCTTTAACATTTGGGATTTTAATGAGCGCTATATTGTTAAAGGTGAAATGGATCGTATCTTAACAAGACCTATTCATAGCTTGTTTCAAGTGATTTTAGAAAGAATGGAATTAGAGTCTTTATTTGGAGCAATCACCGGGGTGGCAGTGATGATTTATGCTGGCTCGATTTTAGACCTTTCGTTTGCTTGGTATGACTTTTTCATCTTTATTCTATTTGTGCTCGGGGGAGCGTTGGTATATGCAGGTATCTTTATTGCACTCGCAAGCATAGGTTTTTGGTCAGATGCTCGTACGTCTATTATGCCAACGATGTATAACATTGGAAACTATGGACGCTATCCTGTTGATATTTATAACAACGTCATTCGTTATGTGCTAACATGGATTTTACCGTTTGCCTTTGTTGGAGTATATCCAGCTGCTTACTTCTTAGGAAGAGAAGAATGGTATGGCTATGCATTTTTAACTCCAGTTATGGGGGTTATCTTTTTTACTCTAGCTATTGTCTTATGGAACGTTGGTGTAAAAAGGTATCGAGGAGCAGGCAACTGATGCCTGCTTTTTTTATGCTATTGAACAGTAATGAGTAGGTAGGGGACAACGTATAGTAATACAAGAACTTTTTTACTTAAAGGAGTATCCGTATGACGGTTTCGTTGATTCTAGTCATTGTGTTTCTAATGGTAGGAAGCATGAAATTTTTGTTTGAAAAAGAGCTCGGTGAATTTCATTTCTTCTCACTTGGTCATTTTTTTGTTTTACTTTATTCATATTTAACGGTTTTGCTTGGCTTTAGCTTAATCTATACGGTTTGTGAAATGAGTAATATAGAAGTAATTAGTGGAGGATTTTATCATCAAGAACATTATTTTTATACACTGTTCAACAGCATGTATTTTAGTGCCATTACGCTATTCTCTGTAGGGTATGGAGATATGTATCCCGTTGGTATTGGAAAGATGTTTGCAACAATCGAAGCTCTCATTGGGTATATGATGCCAGCTGTTTTTGTGATTCGCACGGTAAGTCGAAATGAGAAAGTTTAAAAGTTGTCTTAAATCGCGAAATTGGTTACCCTATAACCATAGAGAACTGTATAAAAGGAGCGATATAAGATGACAGTAACAGTAGGTGAAGTAGCACCAGATTTTAAACTAGCAGCTAACAATGGAGAAGAGGTAGCTCTATCTGATTATAAAGGTCAAAATGTTGTTCTTTATTTTTATCCAAAAGATATGACGCCGGGCTGTACGACAGAAGCATGTGATTTCAGAGATGCTCATCAAGAATTTGCAGACTTAGATGCAGTTATCTTAGGCGTAAGTCCAGATCCAATTGATAAACATCAAAAATTTATTGATAAACACGGACTACCATTTTTACTATTAGCAGACGAAGATCATCAAGTTGCTGAAGCATATGGTGTATGGAAGTTAAAAAAGAACTTTGGAAAAGAGTATATGGGCATTGAGCGCTCGACGTTCATTATTAACAAAGACGGTGAAATTGCGAAAGAATATCGCAAAGTGCGTGTGAAAGATCACGTAGCAGAAGCTTTACGTTTTATTAAAGAAAATTTAGCATAATTAAGGCATTCGTCTATAACAAAATCTTTCGTTATGCGTATGATAACAGTGTAGGGCATACCTCCTCAGGTGTTACGATATAAAGCGCGACTTAGATAGTCGCGTTTTTTTTGAATGAATAAAAAATCGTTTAAAAATAATATATAGTAGGAATTGTTAATGAGATTGACAAAGTGAAGCAGTAAGAGTTACACTAATTGTAAGAATTATAAAGTAAGAATGCTTATAGAAGAGAGGTGCATGACGTGTCAAATCATTTACAAAAAGCGCTTGAAATGCTGAAAGAAACTGGCGTTCGCATTACACCGCAACGTCATGCTATTTTAGAGTATTTAATCAATTCAATGACACATCCAACTGCTGATGATATTTATAAAGCATTGGAGGATAAATTTCCTAATATGAGTGTGGCAACCGTTTATAATAATCTACGCGTTTTTAAAGAAGTAGGAATTGTAAAAGAGCTAACTTACGGAGATGCTTCAAGTCGTTTTGATTATATTACGACCGAGCATTACCACGTAATATGCGAAAAGTGTGGAAAAATTGTTGACTTCCATTATCCAGGATTAGATGAAGTAGAAGCACTTGCAGCGCACATTACCGGGTTTGAGATTAGTCACCACCGTATGGAGATTTATGGTACTTGTCCGGATTGTACAACTAAAAAAGCACATTAAAAAGCTGATAGTTATGATATACTATCAGCTTTCTTTGTGTCTTTTCTATTATATTTCTCATCAAACTCTTTTCCATCAAGGGCTGGATCTAGAGTCAAAGGCTCATTGCAGTACATACATAAGTCTACTCGTCCAAGCATTTTCGTATGTTTATTACAGGTTGGGCATGTGACCTGTACAGCTTTAGTAGAAAGCATGCCAATCCAAAAGTAAACAACGGTACTAGCAATGATACATAGTAAACCTAATAGCATAAAAATGGTCATAAGCCACATGGAAGATTTAAAAAAGATTCCTCCATACATCACGATGAAGCCAATAAAAATTAAGCTTAATGCAAATGTCCTGATCTTATTGATTTTACTTGAGTATTTAATTCCCATGAAAAATCTCCCTCCCACTTTATAAATATAGCATAATTGTAAGAAAAATAAGTCTTTTAGGTTGAATTAACTGATAGAACTGTTTAGGGAGTGAATACAAGAGAGAATTTGTTATAATAAGCTGTGAGGAAGTCCATCACGAACATTCACACTAAATGTGTTTCAATATAAAAGAAGATTAGACCAATATCTTTAATTATGATAGTGAGGAGCTTGCAGAATGGAAGATATTTTACGACCGCTATACCAAGAGCGAGCAAGTAAAAAAGAAACGTTAGGTATTTTATTAATAGAAAAAAGGAAAACAGATTCACCAGTTACAGATGACTTAGATGCCATACTATTTATTATCACAAGTAACAATGAGGTACCTGTGTTTGTGAAGCAGTATGAGTATAAAGAACAAAGAGCAGCTCTTTATATAGCTTCAGAACAGCAGATCAGCGAATGGATTATGATAGGTACCAACCGACGTACTGTTGATTGGGTGTTAAATGGAAAAGTACTGTTTGATCGTAATGAATACGTAGCAAATTTGAAAAAAAGACTACTGGATTTTCCGCGCGAAGATCGAGTGAAGAGGATAGGTATTGAATTTGCCAAGCTTATTCGCCGTTTTAAAGAAGGAAAAGACTTTTATACGTCAAATCATCATCTAGATGCATTCAATCATGTGGTTCATGCTTTACACCATTTAGCGCGTCTATCAGTACTAGAAAATGGGTTTTACCCAGAGGTTACTGTTTGGAATCAAGTGAAAAAAATTGAGCCATCTATTTATCGTTTATATGAAGAGCTTGTTGGCAGCCAAGAAGAGATAAACAAGAAGCTTGAGCTATTATTCTTAGCTAGTGAGCTTTATGTAAATAAAAAAGTTGATATAGGTTCTACACATCTATTAACAATTATGAGCGAAAAAGAAGAGTGGACGTTTAATGAACTCATTTCACATCAGCAAGTTAACCCATATGCAATCGATTTAGGAATTTTGCTAGAATTCCTCATCCAAAAAGAGATTGTAGTAGTTCATAAAGTGGAGACAAAAGGAAAGAGTTTATATCATCGTCACTACGCTATTAATAAGGGTTAATAAAGGAAAGATAAAAAAACAAATGTTTTTTTATCTTTTTTTAAAAAAGATGTTGACGTTCATGAAAATACATGTTAAATTTATATACGTCGCTGATGAGCGATACCAAGTTTATGAAAAACTTGAAAAATAATCTTAAAAAAGTTGTTGACAAAAAGTTAACTACTTGGTAAGATAAGAAAGTCGCCTAAGAGCGGCGGTTGAACTTTGAAAACTGAACAGAGCGACAAACGTCAACGTTAATTTTTAAAAACTTTTATGAGCGAGTCAAACATTTCTTCGGAGAGTTTGATCCTGGCTCAGGATGAACGCTGGCGGCGTGCCTAATACATGC
>NZ_JBXDLD010000140.1:0-1275 GCF_056820425.1 Priestia sp. KCTC 13724
TTGCGTCAACATTTATGCAACACTAGTGAAACCTTATCTATATATTTTTATTTTATGCTATACTTATTAACTAGACTTTTTGAATTTATTTACATAATAAAAGTTCAGAATATACACAACTGGGGGCATCAATATGTATAAAGAAAAATGGTACCACTCTGCGTGGTTTATTGGCGTATTATTCGCTTGCTGGCTATTAATCATTCCACCGATTGTTGGAATCATTCTCATTATTCAGCGTCATAAATCATGGAAAGCATTCCAAACACGCTTTCAAGAAAGCAATCTTGATCAAATTTTAGATGCAAAAGCTACGTTACAACAGTTAAATAAGGATATTAACGAAGCTACATCGAAAAAAGAACGTTTGCTATCTGAATATGAAGACATTCAATCCGTTACCACTCTAGTGGATGACAAGAAAAAAATTGAAGAAAAAATTAAAGAATTTAATTTAAAATGCCAAGGCATTATTAATGAAACAATGACTGCTCAAGAAAAGTTAATTGTTGTTCAAGATGAGTTGTTAATGCAATCATTTGGCTTTTATGAACCAAAATATAATTTTGAGAACTCTGAAGCTTACAAAGCTAAGTTGGATGATATTCGAAAAGAACAGAAGCTGATGGTTACAGAAAAATCCGCTACGAATCATTCCTTAGATTGGACTATTGGTAATGATAAGAAAAAAGGAAAAGAATTTATTTTGGATACCATAAAATTAATCCTTCGAGCGTTTAATAACGAATGCGACAATATCATTTCTAAAGTGAAATTTAATAATATTGAAGTTAGTGAGAAAAGAATTCATAAAGTATATGAAGATTTAAATAAGCTAACTGATATGCAGCGTGTGTTCATTAAGAGAGAATACTTGGAACTAAAACTACAAGAGCTATACTTAAAATACGAATTCGAGCAAAAGAAACAAGAAGAAAAAGAAGAGCAGCAAGAGATTAAAGAGCGCATGCGTGAAGAAGCTCGTGCTTTAAAAGAATTGGAGAAAGCGAAAGAAAAGGTAGAGAAAGAAGAAAAACACTTCGCTCAAGCTATTGAAAAAATGAACAAACAGCTTGCTACATCACAAGATCATGAAAAAGAAGCGCTTCTTGAAAAGTTAAAGCAGTTAGAAGCACAACTTGAAGAAACCAAACAAAATAAAGAAGACGTCTTATATCGTGTTCAAAATACTCGTGCTGGATATGTATATATCATTTCTAATATTGGCTCTTTTGGTGAAAATATATCACTAGTGTTGCATAAATGTTGACGCAA
>NZ_JBXDLD010000141.1:0-10545 GCF_056820425.1 Priestia sp. KCTC 13724
CGAAAAATATTTTTTTGACACCCCACCAACGGCTCAAACCGTTGATAAATCAACATTTATAGAGGGAGGAAATGTTTGTGTTTGAGTATGATCCGGTCTTGTATAGTCGAATCTTAACCGGTTTAACACTAGCTGTGCATACGATTTTCTCAACATTAGGAGTCGGGGTTCCACTCTTAATTGCACTTGCTGAATGGATAGGAATTAAACGAAACGATGAACACTACCACTTGCTCGCTAGAAGATGGGCACGCGGATATATCATCACGGTTGCTGTCGGAGTTGTGACAGGTACAGCGATTGCACTGCAGCTGAGTTTGCTATGGCCAAACTTTATGCAGGTAGCTGGTCAAACCATTAGCTTTCCGCTCTTTTTAGAAACATTTGCGTTCTTCTTTGAAGCTATTTTCCTCGGAATTTATTTATATACGTGGGATCGCTTCAAAAATAAAATGTATCACTTGCTGCTGTTAATTCCAGCTGCGCTTGGTGCAACCGCATCGGGTTTCTTTATTACAACGGTAAACTCATTTATGAACGCACCGCTGGGCTTCACATATGAAAACGGCGTGCTTTCAAATATTAATCCGATTGC
The DNA here is from genome assembly GCF_056820425.1 of Priestia sp. KCTC 13724. Taxonomy (NCBI): domain Bacteria; kingdom Bacillati; phylum Bacillota; class Bacilli; order Caryophanales; family Bacillaceae; genus Priestia; species Priestia sp. KCTC 13724. Next base: position 596 of record NZ_JBXDLD010000141.1, read on the forward strand.
GGCTATGTTCAACCCGGCGACGCCGACAAAAGTGTCGCACGTTTTATCCTCGGCTTATTTAACGTCTGCGTTTGTGCTTGCAGCTATTGCAGCTTTTGCAATTTTACGAGGCCGCGATCACGTTTATCATAAAAAAGCGCTGCATTTATCAATGGTCGTTGCGTTTGTCTTTGCCATTGTAACGGCACTTGTTGGAGATTTGTCAGGCAAATATTTAGCAAACTATCAGCCTGAAAAACTCGCAGCGGCTGAATGGCATTTTGAAACAATGGAAGAAGCTTCGCTAATTCTAGGCGGTATTTTAACCGAAGATAACGAAGTGAAGTACGCGCTTGAAATTCCGTATGCCCTCAGTATTTTAGCTCACGGAACTCCGGGAGCTGAAGTCATTGGGCTTGAAGAATACCCTAAGGAAGATTGGCCACCACTTGTTGTTCACTACATGTTCGACTTGATGGTTGCAATTGGAATGGGACTTGCGTTCATTTCATTTATTTACATTGTGATGAAAAAGAAAAAATCATGGAATCCGCTTAACAAACCGCTTCTTAGCTTAATAGTAGCCGGTGGGCCGCTAGCGATGCTTGCGATTGAAGCAGGATGGTTCTTTACAGAAGAAGGACGTCAGCCTTGGATTATTCGAGGCGTTATGCGTACAGCAGAAGGAGCAACAACGTCTCAGCACGTTGATATTATGCTTTATCTGTTCGCTGCTTTATACGTCATTTTAATTGTATCGGCCGTGACGGTTCTTATTCGTACCTTTAGAGCAAATCCTGTCGAAAAAGAATTGAAAAAACGCGGGATTGAATAGGGAGGACTACTATGAGCTATGAAGTAATTGGTATCACGGTACTATGGACATTTTTATACGGTTATTTAATCGTTGCTTCAATTGACTTTGGAGCAGGGTTCTTTAACTACTATGCATCGGTGACAGGGAAAGGACATGTTGTACAAAAAGTAATCAATCGTTACTTGTCTCCGGTATGGGAAGTAACGAACGTATTCTTGATTTTCTTCTATGTTGGATTAGTTGGTTTCTTCCCGTCTCTTGCTTATTATTACGGAACGGCACTGTTGGTTCCTGGAAGCATCGCAATTATCTTAATTGCGCTTCGCGGCTCGTACTATGCGTTTCACCACTATGGAAACAAAGGGCGTCTAGGCTATCAACTTTTATACGGAGCAACGGGACTTTTAATTCCGGCTTCACTTTCCATCGTCTTGACGATTTCAGAAGGTGGTTATATTAAGCTAAACGGCACGAATGTTTCACTTGACTACGGGGCGTTGTTCACCAGCTTTTATTCATGGGCCGTTGTGCTTCTTGCAGTGGTGAGCGTTCTGTATATTTCTGCTTGTTTTTTAACCTTTTACGCGCACAAAGCAGGAGATGAAGGGGCATTTCGCATTTTGCGTAAATACGCATTGTTTTGGAGTACACCTACGATTTTGGCTAGCTTCCTTGTTTTTTGGGCCATGTCAGATCATAACAGCGAGCACTTTGCGAAAATGTTAAATGTATCGTGGCTGTTTGTTTTGTCATTCTTGTTCTTTGTCGGAGCCGTTTATTTTATCTGGAAGAAAAAGCGTCTTGGTTTATCATTTATCTTTGTCATGCTGCAGTTTGCCACAGCATTTTACGGGTACGGAGCGGCGCATTTACCGTACTTACTCTATCCGCACGTGACGATTTATGATAGCTTCACAAACGATACAATGGCCATCACGCTTATCATTTCCTTTCTTGCAGGACTATGCTTGCTCGTTCCATCATTATACTTATTGATGCGACTGTTTCTATTTGATAACGAGTACGTGCAGGGTAAGAAGTGAAGGAGGGACGAAATGTGAATACGTTTTTGATTATGATAGCACCTGTGTTGCTTGTGGTTGGTGCAATTGTGTTTTTGTTCATCTGGGGGGCAAAAGGAAAAAGCCCTTATCAGTAAGTACTGCTAACTAAACGTAAGGAGACCGATTGTGTATGGAACTGCTGAGAAAACGAGCATTTGCACATAAAAAAATGATGATTCCGCTCATCCTATCATCGTTGCTAAACGGTGTGATGTTAGTTGGCCAAGCATATTTCTTTGTGTACATTGTCGACCAAATCTTCTTGAAGGACGCGTCGTTTCAAGACGTGCTTCCTTCTTTTATTTATTTATTAATTGTCTTAACTGCTCGGGTGCTGTTTATCTATCTATCAAGAAAACTAGGAATTAAGCTTGGTGAAAAAGTGAAGGGTGAAATCCGAGAAGAGCTTTTTGAAAAATATGCAAACAACCCTTTACAAGCTTCGTTAAGCGGCCAAACGGGTAAAAAAGCGAGCGTAGCGATGGATGCGATTGATGAAGTGGATAACTACTTTAGCTTCTATATTCCGCAGGTCATCCAAACGAGTATTTTGCCGCTTATTATCTTACTTGCCGTGTTTACGCAGCACTGGTTTTCAGGATTATTAATGATGATAACCGCACCATTTTTCCCGATTTATATGATTGTGATCGGGTTAAAAACGCAAAAAAAAGCGGATGTTCAAATGGAAAAAATGACGGCTTTTTCAGGTCATTTCCTCGATGTTCTGCAAGGATTAACGACGCTGAAGCTCATGCGCAAAGCAAAGGTGCAAAAAGACAAGATGAAAGAGAAAAGCTTTGAATTTGGTGATGCGACAATGGATGTTTTGAAAACAGCATTTTCATCTTCTCTGGCACTGGAGTTTATTGCGATGCTAAGCGTTGGTCTCATCGCCTTTGAGCTTGGCCTACGCCTTGTTGTATTTGAAAATATTACGTTTTTTGCATCGTTTTTTATTTTAATTCTCGCACCGGATTTTTATCTATCGCTTCGAGATTTAGGTAGTGCATTTCACGCTGGAAGAGGTAGCATCGGGGCAACGAATAAAATCAAAGAAGAGCTTGAAGCTTCCGAACACGGAGTGAAGTGGGGAAATCATCGAGTAGAGCAAGGGCAACCTGCTCATATCGTGCTGGATGATATTCATTTTTCTTATCAAGAAGGAGCATTTTCATTACGTGACGTTTCGTTAATCATTAAGCCGTTTGAAAAAGTAGCGATTATCGGTCCAAACGGATCAGGAAAAACAACGCTGCTTCGATTGATTTCGGGTTTAATTGATCCAACAGAAGGACAAGTAGTCATTAATGGAAAACAGCGAACTGACATTAGCGAAGCGGATTGGTTTGAATCTATCAGCTATATTTCTCAGCACCCGTATTTATTTTCCGGAACGATTAAAGAAAATATTTGCCTTGGTACACAAACTCAAGTGACGGAAGCAGAACTTATAAAAGTAGCCGAAAAAGTGGGGCTGTTACCGCTTATTCAGTCGATGGAAGCTGGCTTTGATACGCTGATAGGTGAAGGGGGAAGAGGCCTCTCTGGCGGTGAGAAACAGCGCCTTGCACTAGCTCGTGCATTTATTAAGCAGCCTTCTCTCATTGTATTTGATGAACCGACAACTGGTCTCGATTTAGTAACGGAACAAATTCTACAATCATCCATTAAAGAGCTAAGTGAGCGAGCAACCATGATTACCGTTGCTCATCGACTTTATACGATTCGAAATGCGGACCAAATTGTTTATTTGCAAGACGGAAAAGTCATTGATTCAGGAACGCATGATGAATTAATGACGCGCATTGACAGCTATCGCGACATGATGCAGGCGCAGCAAGGAGAGGGTGTTAGATGAGAAATTTACTGACAATCAGCACAATTGTACTGAAAGAAAAAAAGGATATTGTATATACGACGATATTCGGTGTACTAGCAGGGCTCATCGGCATCTCTTTATTCGGTGCAAGCGGGTATGTCATCTCCAAGGCAGCTCTTATTCCACCGCTGTATACGTTAACGGTTATGCTTGCGCTTTTAAAGCTGTTTGGTATTGCAAAAGCTGTAACAAAATATGCGGAGCGTTATTATTCACACCGAGCAACTTTTACGATTTTGGGAAACCTGCGCGTACGCTTTTTTGAAAAATTAGAACCGCTCATGCCTAGCGTACTTCATCAGTACCGCAGCGGGGATTTACTAGCACGAATTGTTGGAGACGTAGAAAATTTACAAAACTTTTTCCTGCGGGTATTCTATCCGCCAATCGTTTTTTTCTTTGTTTTCATTAGCACCATTTTCTTTACATTGTTTTACTCAGTTTGGATTAGCGTGACCTTAGCTATTGGAATGCTCCTCACGGGGGTTGTTGTACCCATGCTTGCTGCGTGGAGGCAGCAGCGTTTAAAAGCATCTACTCAAGAACTCAGAAGTGAGCTATCGGCAGAAACAACGGAGTTTTTATACGGGTTTCGAGATTTAAAAGTTCATCAAAAAGTAGAAGAAAAGCAAGGAAAGCTAACTGAATTATCTAAGCGTTATTTAAGCGCTCAAGCAAGAAAGCAAGAAGCGGAAAACGCAAGCCAATCGTGGAGCTTAGTTATTTCCATGTTCGTATGCTGGGCCGTAACTTTATTCGGCGTCTATGACGTCACGCGAGGCGAGCTGGACGGGTTATTCCTAGCAATGCTTATTATGATTGGACTGAATGTATTTGAATATGCAGTTCCAATGGCTGCATTTCCGACTCATTTCGAAGATAGCCGTCGCTCTTCGGCGCAGCTGTTTTCTGTTATGGATAACCAGAAAGAAGTAAAGAATCCTGTTTCAGCTGTGCTTCAAGATGAACCGATGGACGTAGAAGTGAGAAATCTATCATTTGCGTATGGAAATCGCAACGTACTAGATGATGTCTCTGTTACGTTTTCAGCTGGCTCAAAAACGGCAATTGTAGGACCTAGTGGTTCTGGTAAATCCACTTTGTTTCAACTGCTCGTCAAGCTGTATGAGCCTACCTCAGACACCATATCCATTAATCAAGAGTTCTTAACGAATGTTGAACAAGAAGATTTGTGGAGCTATACGAATGTCGTGATGCAGGAAAATCATTTTTTTTACGGGACGGTTCGTGACAACCTCCTGCTAGCAAATGATAACGCGTCTGATATCGAGTTAAAAGCAGCGTTACAAGCGGTGGAGCTACATGCGTATGAGCTCGATGATCGCATCTTAGAAAAAGGTGAAAACCTATCTGGAGGCGAGCGTCAAAAGTTAGCAATGGCTCGTGCATTTTTGAAAAAAGGCCGAATTTGGCTACTGGATGAACCTTTCTCATCAATGGACTTGCTAACGGAACAAAAAGTGATTGCCGAGCTAACACAAAAAGCAAAGGACGCAACGCTTATCTTCATTAGCCACCGTCTTGCTGGCTTAGAGCGGATGGATCAAATTATTGTCATGGATGAAGGCAGAGTGGTTGAAGTTGGTTCGTTCTCTGAGCTGATGAGTAAGAAAGGTTACTTTTATCATTTAAAGCAAGTAGAAAAAAGCATTTTATTTTCATGATAAAAGCGTATCAGACCTAGCTGATGCGCTTTTTGTTATATTTGTCTTTACATATCGTTCATACTTCCTTAATGCTTCTATGGTAGCCTAACGATAACAGCATGAGGAGGGGATATGAAATGAGATTATTTCAACGTATAGCTATGCTTTTACTTGTAGGCATCTTATTGTTTACCACGTATCACCATGCTTTCCAAACGCATTTTACAGCCTCGTCTAATGATTTAATTCACGTGCAACTTTTAGGAATAAACGACCTTCACGGTCAGTTAGATCAATATCAGCAGCTCCAAGGTAAACGAGTAGGAGGAGCTGAGTATCTCGCTTCTCATTTGCAAGCATACCAAGAAAAAAATCCGCACACGCTTCTCGTTCACACCGGTGATATGGTCGGTGGGAGCCCTCCTATTTCTTCGTTATTTAATGATGAACCAACAATTGAATTTTTAAATTTGCTAAACGTTGATATTGGTACGCCAGGCAATCATGAATTTGATCGTGGAGTAGCAGAAATGAAGCGCTTAATTCATGGTGAATCCCCTCAGGAAAAAGGAAACTTTAAAGGAGCTACAGCACAGTACACCTCAGCCAACATTTTAGATAAGAAAACGGGTGAAACCGTGTTTCGGCCGTATGTCATCAAAAAAATAAACGGAGTGAACATGGGCTTTATCGGAGTTGTCACAACGGATACAAACGATTTTGTTTTGGCAAATAGTCGAGAAGAAGTAATGATTACCGATGAGGTAAATGCCATTAACAAAAGCGTAAAACAACTGAAAGAGCAAGGCATACGTTCTATTGTCGTCTTAGCTCATGTTTCTGTGCAGTCTGATCAAAATGGTGGGAATCCAAAGGAAGATTTAGCTGAAATGGCATATAAAGTAGATGACGAAGTAGACGTCATGCTAGGAGCTCATAACCATCAGTACGCTAATACCGTTGTCGATGATAAGCTGCTCGTTCAGGCTTACTCCTATGGAAAAGCTTTTTCACAAGTTGAGCTTGGGATTGATAAGCGTACTGAAGAGATTGCTTACAAACAAGCGGAAATTGTACCCGTAGAACATGAATCCGTAAAGCCAGACCCAAAAGTAATGACGTTTTTACAAACGTATAAAGATCAGCTTGGTACGGATGCTGGTAAAAGCATTGGAACGCTTCCTTATCAGCTGACGCGTAAAAAAATGAGCGAGCTGAGTCGCCAAGAAGGTGGAGATGGCTTTTCAAAACTTACAAGTACGAAAGTTTTACAGAAAGGTCCGCTTATAGTAGATGCTGTAGCTATGCATTTTGAAGATAACTATCCATTAGTTGTTCAGAAATGAAAAAAGCTGCCTCGAGGCAGCTTTTTCGGTTATATTTCAATTTTTAGTGCTTCTTGTTGCACTTCGTTTTCTTCCTGAGATAATTGACGAACTTCTACTTCTTTCATTTGATGTCCGTCCATTTCTTTTGCCGTGAATTCATATCCGTATAGAGTGACGGATTCATTTTCTTGAATATCAATGTTTTGAAGAAGCATCCATCCACCGAGCGTATCGATGTCTTCGTGCTCAAGTTGAATATCAAGCACTTCATTTACTTCATCAAGCAATACTTTTGAATTGAAGATAAAGTGTTGATCGCTAAGCTTTTGAACATACGGCTTTTCATCTGTATCAAACTCATCGCGAATTTCTCCAACAATCTCTTCTAAAATGTCTTCAACCGTTACAATACCAGCTGTACCACCATATTCATCAATAAGCACCGCCATATGCGTACGCTGTTTCTGCATGGATAGTAGTAAATCTTGAATTGGGACTGATTCAATGACTTGAATAATTGGTTTCATATACGTTTTGACAGGCTGATTACGCACAGCATCGTTTAAGACCACATCGTTTAGAATTTCTTTGATGTTGACAAGGCCGATAATATTATCTTTATCCCCATCAATGGTAATTGGATAACGAGTATAGCGATCTTCTACAGCCACTTTTAAAAATTCGTCAATTGTATCGTCTTCAGAAACAACGGCCATTTCAGTTCTTGGCACCATGATTTCACGAGCAACGCGGTTGTCAAATTCAAAAATGTTGTTTACATATTTGTATTCAGATTGATTAATTTCGCCGCCTTTATAGCTTTCTGATAAGATGATGCGAAGCTCTTCTTCACTGTGCGCTAGCTCGTGCTCTGAGGCTGGTTTTAATCCAAATAAGCCTGTTAATAAGCGAGCTGAACCGTTAAGTAACCAAATGAAAGGAAACATGACTTTATAAAAGACAATTAACGGTGGTGCAAACAGAAGCGTCACCGTTTCAGCTTTTTGAATCGCCGCTGTTTTCGGTGCTAACTCTCCAACAACGACGTGGAAAAACGTAACCGACGCAAAAGCGATTACAAACGAAAGCACGTGTGAAACGGAAGATGGAACACCTAAGTCTGCGAAAACTGGATTTAAAATGCGCTCAACTGTTGGTTCACCTAGCCAACCTAATCCAAGTGCTGTAATGGTAATACCAAGCTGACATGCGGATAAGTATTCATCTAGGTGAGTCGTGACGGTCTTCACTGCGACCGCTCCTTTTCGACCTTCTGCTACGAGCTGATCGACACGAGAGCTACGAAGTTTTACAATCGCAAACTCTGTCGCAACAAAATAAGCAGTTAAAGCAATTAAAAAGGCAACTAAAATTAAATTAATGGTTATCAATGAACATACTTACTCTGCGTAAGCAAAGTAAGTAAACACCTCCTGTAAATAATCAAATTACGACAAGAGCATGAGAAGTGAGTGCGTGAGAGTGGCTCTAGTGATTGCTTAACAGAAGTTTTTTCACCGTCATTAAGCCTTTTATTCTTGACGCTACACTTTTTGTCGTCGTGTATAATGATGTTGTTATAAGCTCGTCTTTATGAAGGAGGGTCTTGTTTTCTATATGGGATGTATTCTCCAATTGTTGCTTCCTTTTTCTAAGCAAAAGCCCTTTTTGTTTTAAAGCTTCAATAAGACGAAGATGTACGAGTAATTCTTTTGAATAGTAATTTACCGTGCGTTTTGTTATAAATGCCATCTCTGCAAGCTTGCTAATTTTATACATCGCAATCCCATCAGAAAACCACCTCCCTTCAAGTAGTAATAGGAATAAATAGTATAGTCGCTCAAAAATTGATTTGAAAAATAGTATACTATAAAACTATGTTTGATGACAAAAAAACGATTGAACAGAGTGGGAAATTAGTTTAAACGATACGAACGGAAAGAGAATTTCCTAAAATAGTAAATGTGTCTTTTCTTTTTTTAGTTGCTCGGTTATGATGAAAGCAATGATTACATAGGAGGGCAAGGATGGAGTTTAAGAGAATTCACCATGTAGCAATCATCGCAAGTAATTATGAGCAATCAAAAGCGTTTTATGTAGAAAAGCTAGGAGCGCGTATTTTAGAAGAGACATATCGAGAGCATCGCGACTCTTATAAGCTAGACTTAGAGCTAGCGCCAGGAGTACAAATTGAGTTGTTTTCATTTCCAAATCCTCCAGCTCGTCCATCACAACCAGAGGCTTGTGGTCTTCGGCATTTAGCTTTTGCTGTTGAAGACGTGGAAGCAGCAAAAGTAGAGTTAGAGAGTAGAGGCATTGAGGTAGAACCGATTCGAGTGGATGAGTTAACAGGAAGGTTATTTACGTTTTTTGCAGATCCAGACGGCCTTCCGCTTGAGTTGTATGAAGAGAATGGGTATTAAAAAAGGAGCGGACGCCGCTCCTTTTTTTAGTGCATTAGTTTGAGATCAGTCAGAGGCCAATATTTCACATCGACTTCACCAACGATGTCTGAGACAGGTGTTAATCCGAAGTGTCGGCCATCGCGGCTTATTCTACGGTTGTCTCCGAGTACAAGGACGAATCCATGAGGAATGATGCCGTCATTTACGAGTTCTTCGGTAGAGAAGTTTTCAGTGAAGCGTTCGTATGTCGGGATATGCTGTAGGTATTTATGTAAGTGAGGTTCACTTACTTTTTGGTTATTAATATAGAGCTGGTCATCAATGTATTCAATCTTTTCGCCTGCAACACCGATTATTCTTTTAACGAGGTACTCGTCTTGGTCATGAGGAGAGTGAAGGACGACGAGATCGAAGCGTTGATAGTTGCTTAGTTTATTAATAATAATACGGTTGCCTTCTTGAAGCGTAGGATTCATAGAGTCTCCTTTAACGGTATAAGGCTGAAAGAAATACTGTTGCACAATAAGAGAAAAGAGAAGTGTTCCGAGAATGATGGAGCAATAGATTATGATTTCTCGTTTTATGCGAGTTTTTCTCAATATAAGAGCACCTTCTTTTTTAAGTGAATCGTTTTGTTAAATCAAATAGAAAGAATAAAGAACAGAATTGATTGTACCATTGTTAGCTAAAGATTTCCATTTGTATATGCGTGTTATTCATATTTTCATAGGAGGGAAGACGCATGCAACGAGTCGTGATTTTCACTTCGGATTGCTCGCTTTCCGCAGGGCTCGGTCTGAGCTTCCTC
>NZ_JBXDLD010000142.1:0-1466 GCF_056820425.1 Priestia sp. KCTC 13724
CGAAAAATATTTTTTTGACACCCCACCAACGGCTCAAACCGTTGATAAATCAACATTTATAGAGGGAGGAACAAATATGATTTACGTAAATGATTATGTGGTAAAAACCATTCATGAACTACACGTGCAAGAAGTTGAGCGAAAACGATTTTACCTTACCATATTTAAGCGCCAACATTGAGCATCTTATTAAGAGTTTCTTCAGTCATATGGTATGATAACAAATATCTTGAATTGAAGAGGTGCGAGTTATGAAAATTGAAGTATGGTCGGACTTTGTTTGCCCATTTTGTTATATTGGAAAACGTCGTTTAGAGGATGCCCTTGCGCAGTTTCCGCATAAAGATGATGTTGAAGTGGAGTTTAAAAGCTTTGAACTTGATCAAAATGCGCCACTAAATACAGGTCAAACCATTAATGAAGCGTTAGCGAAAAAGTATGGCATGACGATTGAACAAGCGCAGCAGGCAAATGAAGGTATCGGCCAGCAGGCTAAAAGCGTTGGACTAACGTTTAATTTTGATAATATGAAGCCGACGAATACCTTTGATGCGCATCGCTTAGCAAAGTTTGCTAAAACAAAAGGTCAAGAAGAAGTAATTACTGAAAAATTACTCTATGCGTATTTTACAGAATCAAAAAATCTTGGTGATCGTGAGGTTCTTGTAAGCGTAGCGGAAGAAGCGGGCTTAGATCGCTCAGAAGCACTAGCCGTTCTGGAAGATAAAACGTCGTACTCAAATGATGTCCGTATTGATGAAAGTTTAGCGCAACAATACGGCGTAACGGGTGTTCCGTTTTTTGTCATTAATCAAAAGTATGCTATTTCAGGCGCACAGCCAAAAGAAACGTTCACAAGTGCTCTTGAAAAAGTATGGGCAGAAGAAAACCCAGCTCCTAAACTGCAGGATTTATCTGGGGATAGCTCTGTAGATGCAGCCTGCGTGGATGGGAACTGTGCCGTTCCATCAAAAGATGAACAATAACTAGTAAGTTATATCGTAAGAAAAAAGGAGAGAGCTTAAGCTCCTCCTTTTTTAATGGAATAATTTATTCACTTTTTCTTCGTCGTTTAGATAATCTGTAGCTAACTCTTTTAGTGACTGTTCACTGGAGAAATCGCTTAGTTGTTGAGTATACCAGCTTTCCAACTCCTTTTTTGTAAGTGTATATTCAGTATCATCAAATTGAAAGGTGATCCAGTTTGCATTTTGAATTAACGCAAAGATAAAGGTAGCGTTATAAATAGTGAATTGTTAAAATTAAACAAATGTGTAGCATTCCTTCAAGAAGTGAGCTTAGATTTCACAATATTGACAATAGAAATAAATTGGATATTTTGGTAATGTGTAAGTGGGACAATTGGGAAAAGGACACTAGTGTTGCATTAATTTAAATTAACTATTAAAAAGACTCAAAATCTTCAATTTTATTATTTTAGGCAAACAAAAAGTCCTTTATAATGG
>NZ_JBXDLD010000143.1:0-27479 GCF_056820425.1 Priestia sp. KCTC 13724
CTCTTGGAAAATTTATTTGCTAAATACGGAACAAAGATTGAGGTTATCGACAATACTCCAAAGACAGATGATCAAGAGTTGGTCGAAGATTTAATTCAAATTGTTACTGTATTTAGTTGCAAATTACAAGGGAGACGGGCGAATAAGGCTAAGAAATTAATTAAGGAGTTGAAAGAGAATGATACTAGCAAAGAAGATACGAATTAAACCAACTAAAGAACAAGAAATTCAACTATGGAAATCTACTGGTGTGGCAAGATGGGTATACAATTGGACATTAGCTAGACAACAAGAAAATTATCAACGAGGGTTGAAATTCTTATCTGACAATGTTTTAAGAAAAGAAATCACACAAATTAAAAAACAAGAGGACTTCCAATGGTTGAGTGAAGTATCAAATAATGTAGCTAAACAAGCTGTTAAAGATGCTTGTAATGCATATAAGAGATTCTTTAAGGGTTTGGCGAAACGTCCAAGATTCAAGTCTAAGAAGAAATCTAAACCTTCTTTCTATAATGACAATGTGAAACTTAAAGTAAAAAAGAACACGGTGTTAATTGAAAAAGTAGGATGGGTTGCAACTTCTGAGCAAGTCCCAATGGGAGTGAAATATACTAATCCTAGAGTATCTTTTGACGGAAAGCATTGGTATATCTCTGTTGGAGTAGAGCAAGAACAAGTAAAACAAGAATTAACGAATGAAGTAATTGGAGTAGATTTAGGAGTTAAAGAATTAGCAATTTGCTCGAATGAAATGGTGTTCAAAAACATTAACAAAACAAAAGAAGTGAGAAAGATTGAGAAACGTTTACGTAGGTTACAGCGAAGCGTTTCTCGAAAATATGAGATGAATAAGGAGGGAAACCGATTTGTCAAAACATGTAACATTATAAAAATCGAAAAGCAAATACGAAACCTACACAGACGGTTAGCTAACATTAGAAACAATCACATTCATCAAGCAACAAATACAATAGTGAAAACCAAACCTTGTAAAGTTGTGATGGAAGATTTGAATGTAGTTGGAATGATGAAAAATCGTCATTTAGCTAAAGCAGTAGCCAAACAAAAGATGTATGAATTTCTCCGTCAAATGAAATATAAATGTGAAAAATACGGAATTGAATTTATACAAGTTGGACGTTTCTTCCCATCTTCTAAAACATGTTCGTGCTGTGGACAAATTAAATCAGATTTAAAATTATCTGATAGAGTTTACAAGTGTGACTGCGGATTAGAGATAGATAGAGATATGAATGCTGCGTTAAACTTAGCTAAATATGGAGAATTAGTAGCTTAGTCACTTACAAGACACTACTAATGTGTAGGGTTCGTTGTACCCGAATTAACGCCTGTGGAGTATCATATCAAATGTGAGTAGCTTCGGCAAAAGCAGATACAAAGAAGCAGGAAATAAACATTGCTTATAGATTTTTATAGGTTTTTGGCAACGGGAGCGCCAGTGAGTAGCGTTCCAGCAAAAAAGGTACAGGATAAGGGGTATAGTAGAGGAGATTATGTTCGATTTATTGTTCCATCCGTATTAGGAATTTTATTGTTTATGATTCCCATTCCGATGGAAGATGGAACGACCGTTTTCGTCGCGTTTGTTGCAAACTGGCTTGGTGATGTATTTGCATCAACAATTCCAATGATTGCCGCTATTTTAATGGGAATTACGTTTATTGGAACATGCGTTGCCAAGTGGGGAAAACCTGACTTTATCATGAACTCACCGTTTTTAAAGAATTTGTTTGATGTCAGCATCCCGTTTTTTTTAGCACGTACGCTGGGCTTCTTACTTGCAGCAATGGTTGTGTTAGGCATAGGCCCCGCTTTTATTACGTCTGACGACACGGGAGGCTTTTTATTAACGGGTCTTGTGCCAGTGCTGCTGACAACATTCTTACTTGCTGGCTTTTTCTTACCGCTTCTTTTGGATTTTGGTTTACTTGATTTATGTGGCGTCTTGTTTGCTAAGCTGATGCGTCCACTTTTTAAACTTCCAGGACGTTCTTCCATGGACTGTTTAGCATCTTGGATTGGTGACGGGACAATTGGTGTGTTCCTAACGAGCAAGCAGTATGAAGACGGGCATTATACAGAGCGAGAAGCAGCGATTATTAGCACAACGTTCTCGGTTGTATCTATTACGTTTTCAATCGTCGTAATCACCGAGATTGGCCTTGCTCACATGTTCGTTCCGTATTATTTAACGATTGTTGCTGTAGGGTTGGTGCTAGCGTTTATCATGCCGCGCATTCCACCATTATCTCTCAAGAAAAATACGTATTTTAAAGAAATTGAGCGTGAAGACGAATCGTTTATTCCAAAAGGTCAAACGCCGTTTCAGTGGGGAACTGAAAAAGCGATTGAGCAAGCGCGTAAAAACGGAAGCGTGTCTACGTTTTTTAGAAACGGTACAAAAAACGTATTGGATATGTGGCTAGCGGTTATTCCAGTTGTCATGACAATCGGGACCATTTCGGTTATCGTAGCAGAATACACCCCGTTTTTTGAATGGATAGGAAAGCCGTTCGTGCCGCTGTTAGGGCTGATGGGGGTACCGGAAGCAGCTGATGCATCCGTGTCCATTTTAGTTGGCTTTGCAGATATGTTTTTACCAGCGATTCTAAGCAGTGGAATTGAAAGTGAAATGACACGCTTTATCATCGCATGTTTATCGGTAACGCAGCTTGTGTACATGTCTGAGGTTGGAGGATTAATTCTGGGATCTAAGCTTCCGATTCGCTTTAAAGATCTTGTGCTCGTTTTTATCCTTCGCACAGCAATTGCTCTTCCGCTTATCGTGCTGATCGCACACTTCATATTCTAATAACGGCTAGCCTGCTTCTGGAAGCAGGCTAGCTTTTTTTAGCTTGTTTTTGTTAAAAATAAGCTATTCACTTCTTTTGACCTTTCGTGCTGAAGGGCAGATTCAGCGGCTTTTTTACGCTTTCTTCAAACGGATAGAATTCTGCAGCTCGGTATTTGTCTTTGCAATTAAATAGATATAGTCTTTAAACAATTAAGAATTCTAGAAGGTTATCGAATAAGAGATAAGTAGACAACGCTGGACCATTGATTCATTTTGCTAGGGCTTCAGATGTGTTTATGGAAAATACTATTCTTTTTTCTATAATAATCCTGCTATTTTAAAATTGGGAGGTGTGCTTCCTCCTAGACAATTGAAGATAGGGGAGAACGGTATGAGGCGTTTGTTCATGTTGATGATGGTTTTCTGGCTTGTTGTTCCGCTGGGTGCGCAGGCAGGAGGATTCGGAGGGAAAGATGATCCGTCTGGCGTACCTGGCCAATGGTACGTAGGAAATACACCTGCTTCTGTGGATCCAGCTAAACCTGTCGTTGTATTTGTTCATGGTTTTCACAGCTCTTCAAACAGGTTATATGAAGAATTACCGTGCCCAAACGGATTCACACGCTAATCGCTTGAAAAATCCAATTTATACGTTTGGTGGAACGAGCTGGGGAAGCTTTGGTTCAGCGCTTTATTTTGGGGGCGTTTATTTGAACTCCTACGGCTCTAACGACGGAGCTGTAACGGTGACAAGTTCTCGTTTACCGTATGGTCGTGAAGTTCGCGTGGGTTCATGGGATCATTCAACTGTTAAATCAAGCGCTACCTTCAATTTGTTTAAACCATACTTAACGACGACCCAGGCACTTTCCGCTTCAAAAATCAGCGCATTAGAAGCCGTGCAGCATGAAGAAAGCGCAACAAAGATTGAAGTAGACTGGCTTAGCGAGCAAAAAATGAATGATATTGAGCTTGTTAGCCCAACTGGAAAGGTGTACCAAAAAGCGGTTGGCACCATTGACGAAGGTGTCTTTAAAGATGCTCATCATCACATGTTTCAAGTATCATCTCCTGAAGCAGGAAAGTGGAAAGTACAAGCAAAGCACAAAAAAGCAGCGTACTTTTTAAACGTAAGTGTAAAAAGTAGCTTAAACGATGACATTGAACTTCAAAACGTAACTCCTTCTTCTGTCGACGTAGTTCATTCAGGTGACGTGGCAAAAGCAGACGCAACTCTAAACATTAAGAAAAATGGGAAAGTCGTAAAGAAACAGCAAAAAGATATGAAAAAAAATCAGCAGTTCAACGCTTCCTTTGCTGAAGAAGGCGTCTACAACATCACTGCGGACATCAAAGGTCAAACAAAAGACGGAAAGCCGTTTGAACGCACCATTGTGAAATCAATTTATGTAGATGCTAAAGGGAAGGTTTTTGAATAATAAAAGAAGCCGGAGCATTTTTTTGCTCTGGCTTTTGTGTGGGGTTTTATGCTTCGTGTTTGTCTTGTCTATCGGGCAGAACTTTTTCAACGATAAACGAAATAAGCAGGTAGGATAAAGGGCAGATTACGACCAATAAATATATTTTGTCTTCAGGTAAGTGATAGAAAAGAAACACGCTTAACGTTCCAAAAAGTAAAGGAGGTAATAGTTCTTTTATAAGGTTTCGAATCATGTGTCAGAGCTCCTTATTGATAGAGTAGGTAGTACTAGTTTAACGCTTTTTAGTAGAATTGTATAATTTATGAAAAAACCCCTCGAACTTTTGTTTTTTAGTGCTAAAATACTATTATATTTATAAAGAAGGAGTGCATATAGCAGTGCGAAAGATTTACTTCATGATGTCTTTGCTGTTGCTTTGTTTTCTAGCTGCCTGTCAAGAGAGTAACAGTACAGAGCAGGTTACTCAGTCAAAACAAGTGAGTGAAGAAGAAAAGCAGCTAAAGACTAACAGCAATGACAAAAAGGAAAGCGTAGCGAACGACGAGCAAGAAGAAAGTACAGAAAATGAAGAGAAACAACAAAAAGTTTCTGGAACATCCGTACATAAAAAGGAGCCTGTAACAAGCAGTAACCAAGTAAACGTATTAAGGGATGACAAAGTAGTTTCTACGATGAAAGGCTATGCTAATGGATTAGTTGCAGGCATTAATATCAATTCATTTTCAAAAGTAGAGCCGTATTTACAGCAGGGAAGTTCGTTATATAATCAACAAAAATCACTTATATCAGATTTACATAGCCGTGGGATAACGGAAGAAGTTGTTTCAGTCAACGTTGATTCAATAAGCGGAAGTGGAGAAAACTATCACATTCAAACAACAGAGCGCATCGAGATTACTAAAAGGGATGGTTCAACGCGAACAGCTGATTTTTCATGGAAGTATAGCGCAGTTTGGAAGAATGGAGAATTAAAGCTAACGGACATTCAAGAAGTAAAATCAAGCCAAACGGTTGACTCTTCTGGAGCAACGACTGTCTCTGAGAAAGAGGAGTCCCTAAACGCATATAACGGAACGTGGGGAACAGGTGAAAATGATGGATCTCCTTTTATCACCATTGAAGCAGGCAGTGGGAATATGGCTTCTGTTTCAATCGAATCGTGTCAACCACCTCGGTGTTTGCGTCTCGCAAGTGCTTCTAGTGAAAGTGTTCAATTTATCGATAAACAAGCTTCATTTGCTTATGATGAAGATGGTCAAGGAAACCATGGAACCGTGTATATTAGACTAGAAGGTAATCAGGTTTTTATTGAAACATCAGATAAATATCGTGCTTCCGATGCTTTTTGGTTCATACCAGAAGGGACGTTTACCCTTCATCACATTGAAGATATATCAGCTATTGTAGATCCGGAAAATAGCTGAGGC
This sequence comes from Priestia sp. KCTC 13724, assembly GCF_056820425.1. Classification (NCBI taxonomy): domain Bacteria; kingdom Bacillati; phylum Bacillota; class Bacilli; order Caryophanales; family Bacillaceae; genus Priestia; species Priestia sp. KCTC 13724. The sequence goes on from NZ_JBXDLD010000143.1 coordinate 5,688, forward strand.
ACAAAGAACCAACCTGCTACGACAGGTTGGTTCTTTATCTAGTGAATAAATTTTCTTCGTGATGAAGACTACAGTTATACTTTCCATAAATATAATTTAAAAATAAAAAAGTACTTAACATTATTAAGTGCTAATGCTATTATATTATATTGAGATGAAAATAGGTATTTGGAATTATTTTTCTCTTCTTAACTTTATTATGAAAGGATGTGTGAGATGTGAAAGCTTTACTTCGAAATGAAGGTGGAATTACTAAAAGTGTAAAAGTAGGTTTTAGTTGGACAACCTTTTTCTTTGGATTCTTTCCAGCGCTTTTTCGTGGAGATTTAAAATGGGCAGCTATCATGTGTATTATGGCTGTCGTAGTAGGTATATTTACTTTTGGTTTTGGTGCATGGATTCCTGGAATTATTTTTTCTTTCGTTTATAACAAAATATACATAAAAGAGCTAATTGAAAAGGGCTATGGTCCAGCTGATGAGCATTCTAAAGTAATTTTAGAACAACGTCAAATTGTAACAACAGTAGCATGATAAAAACAGAGAAACTCAATGGGTTTCTCTGTTTTTTTTAGATAATATAAATTTATTAGAGGATAAATTAAATAAGTTAATGGATAGAAAAATTATTAACTAATCTGCTATGACAGGTTGGTTTTTGTTGTGGATCCTAATTTCTTATGCGTATAAATGACTAGGAAGAGGTAGCCAGCAATAAGAATTAAAATGACAACCTCAGGCTGAATGGCTAAGATAAAGCCAGCAGTGAAACTAAGTAGTCCGCCAATCAAGCTAGAGAGGCCACCTAGTGTGCTTGCTTTTTCTTTATTACGTATACGACGCTCGTTAAATCCAGGAAGCAACCATATTTGTTTTTTTATGCCGATGAAGTAAGCTAGGATGAAAAGAATGAAGCTAATCAGAATTAGGTTATAATTGATGAAAAGCAAAATGAACACGTCCTTTTTACAACTAATGTATGGTGAAGATAGTCGAAGTAGTACAAGGTAATAGGGGGATTTCATATATGTTTTACCCAAAAGGTAATCCACTGTTGCTATAATAGAAGCTAAGAATAAGAGAATAAAGGGGAGCGATTGATGAAAAAAGTAATTTTTACGCTTTTGGGGTTAGCGATTGTCGCTGCAGGAGTGATGGTATACATGCTTCAACATCATGAAGCAAAATCCTATGCAAAGGAAATAAAGCCCCAGGTAATCACGCATTTACAAAAAGAATTTCATGACGTTTCATCCGTCACGTTTACGGAAGAAAAGCTGTTATCTAAGAAAAGAATACAAATAAGTGGTTACGTAAATAACAACAAAGCGCTTGGCTTTTCCGTAACGACCTCGTATCCAGCCGAAGATATTGAAAGTGAGCTCGTTGTAGATCAAGCACTTTTTGATCAGCTGAAATAAGAAACCATTCTTTTTTATTAAAAATACCTAACACAATAGTAAATCATCCCCAAAACGTGCAATTATTTTGTTATGTTCCAAACTCTTCTTCGTTATACAAAACATTCATAGGCAGTGAAGGTGAGGATGCTCCATATCCACCTTCCATGCTCCGACATTTACATACAGAAAAACCGTTGGTAAACACTACTTTCCTATTTTCTAACCATATCTTTGTACTTAGTTGAGGTTTGGGTCTAAATACTCATCTGATAATTAGGTAATTTAAGGTAATTTCCCTATTTACCTTTCAAGTCTACATGTTAACCTAATGGTAAGTACATAGGAGTAGAAGTAATATTGATTTAAAAATTAAGCGTACGTGTTAATTAACTACATCATCTTGTCAGGAGGAGTACTCATGGATCAAGCACTATTACCAAACGGGTCTGTTGTATTGTTAAAAGGGGGAGACAAAAAGCTCGTCATTTATGGACGTAAGCAAATGTCTCTTGGAGAAGAGCAACAAATTTATGATTATATCGGCGTTCCGTACCCAGAAGGGTTCATTAATGAACGGTACACATACGTATTTAATCACGCAGCGGTTGAGCAAGTAGTGTTTGAAGGTTATCGTGATGAAGATGAAGTCAAGTTTCAAGATGTACTACAGCAAGTACCAAAGCAAAAGCCAGAATAAGATAGGTAAATGAAAAGCCCTCTTCACATCGTGAAAAGAGCTTTTGCTGTTTACAGGCTAATTTCTTTTCCTTCTTTACGTTTTCTTCTATACTCAGCAGTTGCTGTGAAAAGTACGTCTGAAGAAGAGTTGAGCGCTGTTTCACAAGAATCTTGTAAAACACCGATGATGAAGCCCACCGCAACGACTTGCATCGCTACATCGTTTGGAATTCCGAATAAGCTACATGCTAATGGAATTAATAGTAAAGACCCACCAGCTACACCAGATGCTCCGCAAGCTGATATTGCAGCTACGATGCTAAGAATAAGTGCTGTACCAAAATCAACTTCGATGCCAAGCGTATTAACAGCTGCAAGTGTTAATACAGAAATTGTAACGGCTGCACCGGCCATGTTAATTGTTGCGCCTAGTGGAATAGATACTGAATATGTATCTTTATCTAAATCTAGCTTTTTACATAGATTCATATTCACTGGAATGTTCGCAGCAGAGCTACGCGTAAAGAATGCCGTAATCCCGCTTTCACGTAAGCATTGTAAAACAAGTGGATATGGATTTTTACGAATATTAATAAAGACGATAATAGGGTTAACAACAAGAGCAATAAAGAACATGCATCCTAATAAAACTAATAAAAGCTTTCCGTAATCAAGCAATGCCGATAAGCCGTTTGTAACAAGGGCTTCAAATACAAGGCCCATAATACCAAGCGGTGCTAGATTAATAACCCAGCGAACGATTGTTGAAATGGCATCTGAGAAGTTGCCAATCATATTTTTGGTTGTATCAGGTGCATGGCGAAGCGCAATACCAAGTACGATTGCCCACGCTAAAATGCCGATATAGTTAGCGTTCATCAGTGCATTTATAGGGTTGTCCACTATATTGAACAATAGCTTTTCCAGTACTTCACTTAACCCACCTGGAGGCTCAAATCCTTCAACGCCGCTTTCTTTAAGCTGTAGCGTTACGGGGAAAATAAAGCTTGCGATGACGGCAACAAGTCCAGCTAGGAATGTGCCGATTAGGTATAAGCCAATAATAGGCTTCATATTTGTTTGCTGCCCATTTCTGTGCTGTGCGATTGCGTACATAACTAAAAATAATACCAATACAGGCGCAACAGCTTTTAGCGCACCTACAAATAGCGCACCAAAGATTGTAACGAGTTTAGCTCCTTCAGGAACCGTTAACGCCAGAACGACACCGACCATAATCCCGATTACAATTCGAGTAACTAGACTAATTTGATTCCATTTGTGCAATAAGTTTTTCATCATTTGTTCCTCCGATTAATGCTTCATATCCTACATACTGCTCATACGTAAAAGTAAGTTTACCATGAAAAATATTGATTGTGAATGTGAAGAAATAAAATATTTATAATTTTTAGAAAGTTTTTTCTTTGTACAAATGTCCACTCCACTAAAACAACCGCTTGCATGATTATATGTTATAAAAGAGAAAAATGCTAGTGTAAATTTTTATAAATAACAGAAAATTGTTTTTTTGGAATAAAGAAAAAGTACAAAATCAGGCGTGAGGCGTGCAGCCTGATTTTGTGCTACGTTGTTTCTCGTATAACCAGTGTGGCTTTATAAAGCTTACGTCGAGGAGGCATTTCATTCTGATGTACGCGGAGAGCAAGTGCTTTAGCTACGTCCTTTGCAATTGTTTGTAGAGGGTAATCAACCGTTGTGAGTAAAGGAATGCTCGCGCGTCCAATGGAATGGTTGTCAAAGCCCATAATTGATACATCTGTCGGAATGTTAACGCTATGTTTTCGTGCACTATGAAGCAAACCCATAGCTACAAAATCACTTCCTGTCAACAGGCCATCTGGATAATCTTCAGTTTGAAAAAGTGTATCTCCAAGCCGAAGTCCGTCGTCAATTGTCATAACCCCGTTTCTTTTCATATCGGGTGAGTAGGTGATCCCTGCATCTTTTAAAGCGTGCTTAAATCCGCACAGCCTTTTTTGTTGAAGCGGCGTCTGTTCATAATCCATACAAAGTAAAAGGCGCGTTCGACCTTGTTTGAGTAAATGGGTCGTTGCATCAAATATCGCTTGTTCTTCATCTACTGAAAAGACGTCGAAAAGGTTTCCAGGAGCTTGTTCATTGCAAATGATGACGATTCTATTGCCTACCAACTCCTTGATTTCTTGTTCAGATAATAAAGTATGTGTCACAACCAGAGCGTCCATTTCTTGCTGTGCGAGCTTGTCATAGACATAACGCTCTTCTGATGGTTGAAAATCGCTTTGATAAATGACCGTTTCGTATCCAGATTGGCGACAGGCTTCTGAGAGTGCACTGATTAACTGACTAAAATAAGGGTGATCGACGGTAGGTACCAATAAGCCAATAAGCTGGTTTTGCTTCTTGCGCAAGTGAACGCCTCGCGCATTTCGCTTGTAACCAATTTGCTGGATGGCTTTTTCTACTTTTTCTTTGCTTTCTTGTGAAACGTGGGGATGGTGATTTAACACGCGTGAAACGGTGGATTTTGATAAACCGCTTATACGAGCAAGATCCAGAATTGTTGTCATAAAAAAACCTCCATTTAGTCGTTGACCTGGGAACGTTCCCAGCGTGTATGCTGAAAAAAAAGCAAAAGGAGAGGGAAACATGAACAAAAAAACATATCCTCATGGAAAAGAGACGCACGCACTTATTTTCTTTGATTTTGACGAAACATATTTTCCGCATGCCTGCACAGTGGAACAGCTTTCGATGCTGCAACAACTGGAGAGGTATTTACATGATGTGTGTAGTCAATATCACGTGAAAATTGGTTGGGTAACCGGCAGTAGCATCGCGCATATTGAGTCGAAAATGAAGAAAGCGAACTTAACATATTTGCCTCATTTTATTTCCAGTAATCTTGGCACAGAACTATATATGGTTGATGAAGAAGGAAATAAGAATAGCTTACCAGAATGGCAAGCTAAAATTGACGCTTCCGGTTTTTCAAAGGAAACTGTTCAATCGCTTTTACATCAGCTTCGCACTGATTATGAGGTTGTCTTAACGCCTCAAACGCAGTTTGGTCAACAAGGGTATAAAATGAACTATTACTATTATACAAAATCAGAGCAAAATACTCATTCAGTCTTGAAGGTTATTAGGAAGTTAGCGGATGAATACGCAGTGGAAGTAAATATTAATCGATGCAATCCAAAAGCAGGGGACCCCGAAAATGCGTACGATGTTGATTTTATTCCAAAAGGTACAGGAAAAGCAGCCACCGTTCATTTTATGAAAGCATACTATGATGTTGCTCATCACCGAACGCTCGCTTTTGGAGATAGCGGAAACGATATCGACATGCTAAAAGCAGTGGAGCACGGCTATTTGCTTTTTAATGCGACTGATGAAGCGAAAGGTCTTCATGATCAACATGCATCGTCTGCTTATGGAGAGGGTATTATGGAAGTGTGTCAACAGGTTTTTACTTCGATGAAATAACAAAAACACCGGCTGCAGGCTTGCAGTCGGTGCTTTTGTTATTTTAAAAACTTCTGCACATACGGTGTAACCATTGGCTTTACGTGAGCATACAAATCTTTTGCCTGCTGGGCACCACCGGCAATCTTTGCATAGTCCATGTTACCTTGGTCATCTTGAAAATAAGACATCCATTCCGCTACTTGAGATCTTTTTTGAGGACGTCTTCTCGCAAATCCAGGGAATGGAAAAGCAGGTCTACGACGAGGTCTGTTTGAAAACATTTCTTCACCTTCTTCTAGTTGTTATAACGTATTATATGAACGAAAAGAGAAGAATGGAAAGGTTCCTGTCCTAGACCTTTGAAAATAAATAATAAAGGTTTGAAAAATGTTAAGAAAACAGAGTCGACAAATCCATGAACTTGTTAGACAAAACATGACGCTTTCTCGATAAAACGGCGCTATTTCCCTAGAAATTGTTGCAAACGACCTCTTTATTTGTAGAGATTTTACGTACGAAAGTCCCGTTTGATAGGCATAATCCCCTTTATAATAAAGGTAAGTGAATGCTGAAAGGAGCGGTTGAATGAAATGGACAAGCGGTATTGTAGTAGGAGCTTTTGCGGCATGTAGCGCAGTGATGGTAGCAGGTGTTCAGCATTGGGAAACAAAAATAGAGGGGCAGGCACAGGCAGCAGTCGTGGAAACGGCACAGCCTCATCAAAAGCAGTTTTCTGGTGTATCAAGCTATACAAAGCATTTACCCCCATTTTTGGTTAGTGCGATTGAAGATACGTTTATAAAAGACAAGCCCATCTCACTTGTGCTGGTAGCGAGGGAAGAGGACGAGTGGGCATCTTTCGTAAAGAAATCTTTAGAAGATACATACGGACAAGACGTATTTCACATCCAAATCTATTCGTATCATGATCAAACAACAAAAGAGCTCGTTCATTCTTCTTTTCAGCAAGACTTACAAAAGCTAAATCCGACCCTTGTTTTAGCTGAGGTTCCGATGTTGGAAGACCAGAAGGAGATGCCGATTGATGATGCGCTGCCCGAACTTCAAGCGTTCATTTCGCAAGTGAAAGAATTAAAAACAGCATTTATCCTTCAGCCGTCATCACCGTATGCTTCACAATATGAATCTTATGAAGAAGCGGTAGCAGCCGTCGGAGGAATGGCGAAGGAGAATCACGTTCACTATCTCAATCACGCTCCGCTATGGCCTTATGAAATCTCTCCTTATGTCACAAAAGAAAGTAAGTTAACGAAGGAAGGAAAGCGGCTGTGGGGTGAGCATCTAAGCAGCTGGTTTACAGGGAAATAAACGAGCAAAAAAGCATGAATGTTTTCATTCATGCTTTTTTGTTTGGAGAACGAATAAGCTGTTCTTTGTTAATGGTTCCAGGAGGTTGTTCAAGCCACTGGTTTTTAATCATAATATCTGCTCCAGCTTTTGCATAGCGTCCAATTTCAAACGACATTCTTTCGTAATTTAAAGCAAGGTCGCTTCGCTGGCTAGCTGCAGCTGCCGTTGCGTAATTACCTATACCTGTAGCGCTCAGTAAGCTCATGTGAAACATCATCAGCTTTTCAGAGAACACTGGAGTTGTTGAATCCGTGATGTAAAGATCTGAGCTCATTGGTGCGGCGATATGATCGTTTAAAAGCGTATCAGCAAATAGCTTAATATGCTTTTGGGAGATTTCATTTCCTCTCATCATAAACTGCTTTACCTCTTTGGACGTAGCCGTTTGAGCAAAGCTTAAGCAAATCTTATAGCCAATTAAGTTCGTTTGGATATTTAAAAACAAATGTGAAATCTCAACCGCATTTACGGGACGGTTTTTGCTGAACAAGTGAAAGCCGCTTATGTACTCCTTACTATCAATGTAATCGACTTCACTTGGAACGCAAATGTAAGGTGGGCGTGTGAGAATTCCCATTTCAAGAGCCAGCTTTGTCGTTTTTTCATAAAAAGAGGCCGTTTTATGCAAAGCGGTTGAAAAATAGTCAATTAAGTCATATCGAGCGCTCATAGCTAATGAGCCGCTGTAGTCAACCATTCCAGCTTTTGACATGTGATTGAGATAGCTAAGACAAAACGTATCCGTATATAAACGGGGAGCGTTCACATTTACGTCTTGCTTCCCAAATCCATTTGGAATTGCAAACTTTTCTTGTTGAAATAACTTCTGCAAACTGCTTACATGCTCAGAGGACATCGTTAAAGCCTCTTTTACAAGCGCGTGAATATCTTTATCTTCAATATGAGTTAACATATAAGCTAAAATACATGTTGCCATGCTGTCATTCATATAAGCTGTCCATAGAGATGCAATTTCAGCTGATGTTAAATTGGGTAAGTGTTTTTCCATTCCTATTCCTCCAGTATCATTAGTTTTTCTCAAAGAGCAGAAGATTATGAGAAGTACTTCTTCAGAATATGCTCTGCAAGAAAATGTTGACTTTATGAACGGTATGGGAAGATAGGTGTTTTTAGCATGATGAACCAGGTGCATTTTGCATTTATGTAAATGGAGGAGTTTGGGACATAACAAAATGATTGCTTCTAAAAGACGAACACTAGCTGTTCCCATCTCTTTAGGTTAGCTGAACACGTTCGTTTCATTGCGCTACGGCCACTCGCTTTCCGCGGGATCTCCGTTTTCCCTCTCTTTCCCGGAGGAGTCGAGTGTCCTACGCTCCCTTCCATCCTGTTCCAAACTGGTTTTCCCACTCAACAAAAAGCCTGAACGATTAAAAGTTGTGAACTCTCAATTGTTCAGGCATAGTAGGGGTTGAACTACCTATGTCCCAGCCTCTTTTTTAGGATAACTGAAGCTTGCTTGTAAGCTGTTGAACCTCTACTTCAGTTTGCGGGTATTCAGCTTTTTTAATGCTAGCAAACGCTGCTTTATATTGCTTACGCATAAGTGAAAGGTCCTCGAATGTTAAGTTTGTTTGTACAGTGTTCGATAGCTCATTTAATATCGGTTTTGCTTTTGTGAACGATGGAACGGTAGCCACTTGTTTTATAATCGCTTTGGCAGCAAGTATCTGCCGGTCGTGAGCAGAGAGTACATCTTGTTCATGGACAGGCTGAAGGTATGCCAAAGCTTCCTCACCGGTCAGCTTCACTTCACCAGCTGGAAATGTACGCTCATCGTTCGTAAAGGCAGTGGGGTTGTTAATTACAATACCGTCAAGCTTATCAACAATTGTTTTAATGCTTGTTTGATCGATCATGGCATAATAGTCAATTGGAATACCTAGCGTCTGCTCAGCATTTTGTAAGAGCTGTTCTGTAGACTGGGCATTGTCTTTCAAGATAGAAGCTACGGGAATATTGGTCATATGAACATCTGCATCTTTCTTATTAATGGTCATATGCACAAAAGATGTATGTTCTTCGTTTTTTGTAATTAAAAGTGCAGAAATGGGTTTTCTTTGTTTTAACGCTTCTTCTGATAGAGGCTCTTTATGAGACAAAGGTACGTATGCATCATTCATAGCAGCTTTAACCGTTTCATATCCAAACATGCTTGTTCCGACAAATCCAATTAACAAAAGCAGAACAAGGCCACCAATCCATTCTTTTTTTTGCTTTACTACTCATTGTGTCACCTTTTCTTTTTACAGTTTCGTTTTTATTATTTCCACGGAGGGTATAAGCTTAAACAAGAACAAAATGTTGAAAAGAAAGGAAGGTGGTTGCACTAAAAAAAGATAGCCATTACGTGCTACCTTTTTCGATACTCTTTTGCATATTGTTTTAATGTATCTAATAATAACTGCTGCTGGTTTTCATCTGTAAATGCTTCAATCCCGTATAAAAACTCATGATTTGATTTTTCTTTCCAGACGGCCAAACCAGTGATTGTAAGGTTTTCATCCAGTAAAGAAAAGTTAACGGTAAGCTCAATAGATTTTTGAAATACTGGAAGATCTAGTGGTGTGATTAGCTTCATCCCTCTTGGTGATAAATCAATAATGGTAAGTGGACCGGGTTTACTTTCGATGTCTTTTCCATCGTATTTTTTAATGAAAAACGTGCCAACAATGGGCTGTGCAAATGTAAAACGAAAAGGCTCTTCACGCTTATATTGCATAAAACAGCTCGCTCCTTTTAAGTAGGGAATAAATGGAGAAAAATGCATCCTTCAGCTGATGTATTCCTTGCTTTCTTCACATATAGTAAGAGAGAGGCTGCTTTTGCTACTATTTCTCACTACACTATATCGGTCAGTTACATTAAATCTATAGAAAAAGAAAAGGTATTGTCAATATTTTATGAAATTTATGCATTCTTTTGTATCGAAATATAAAGAAATGTTATGACTGAAACGAATAGGTGACAGTGTAAATAAAATAGTAGACAATAAGCATGGTAGGGTAGAGGGAGTGACAGAGGTTGAAGAAAGTAAAACAACGCAAAGAAAAGCGAATACTGTTTGACAAAAGTCAATTAGCACCGCTTAAAGTTGATTTGGAGACTAAAAAGCTGCTAGCTGAAGTTGGGCTACCGCGAGATGTTGCTCCATTGTTTGAATTCATGTCCTCTAAAAATCAGCTATGCACTTTGTGTGAGACGCTTCATTTATCTGCTCGCTATCAGCTTTATTGGTTTTTAGGGATGACAAAGCTAGGCGATCCTATCTGTTTACATGGTGACAATGGCAACATTGTACTGTTAGATGTTTCAAACGATGACTGCGAGCGTCTAATCAACTCATCGCTTGTACAGTTTTTACAGTTTGTTGAACTATTTTACGAATATATCCAGCCTTTCGTATTACGAGATGAACGTCCCGAAGTTGATGGTCATGTTCCAAATATATTAATTCGCGAAATGCGCGAGCGTTTTGAAGAAATTGATAAAGAAGCGATGAAACCCCATAGCTTTTGGAAATTGGAATTGGATTCGCTTTCAAAGTAAACCTCGCTTTGCAACGAGGTTTTTCTATGTCCGATTTATGCTTACGGTAAACTTATAGCGATCTGCACGGTACGCTGACCTCACAACTTCTAGCGGCGTGCCATCTTCTAAGTATGTGTAGCGTTGAATCAGAAGGATAGGGGATCCCTTTGCTACCTGCAAGTGTTCCGTTTCGTTTTCTGTAGCCACAATGGCTTCTAACGTTTGTGTAGCATGTCCAATTTTTAATTCGCTTTGCTGTTCGACATAGTTATAAAGCGATTGTTGGATAATGGCTTCCGTCACGCCTTTGATTAGATTAGCGGACATATAGACCGTTTCAATGGCCATTGGAATTCCATCCGCCAATCGAATACGTGTGATTTCATAGACGGGGTGATGCACTTGAATCGAAAGCTGAGACGCAATTTTTGCTGTAGCGGGAATAATTTCAAAGTGAAGCAAGCGGCTACTTGGCGTGAAGCCCCTTGCCTTCATATCTTCTGTAAAGCTCGTTAAGCCTACAAGCTGCTGCTCAATTTTTTGTTCAGAAACGAACGTTCCGCGTCCTTTTTCACGATATAAAAGGCCTTCATTTACAAGGTTTGTAATTGCTTGTCTTACTGTCATACGGCTAATTTGAAACTGTGTTGCATACTCTCGCTCGGATGGAATTGCATCGTGAGGTTTAAGCTCTCCGTTTTCAATTTGAGAACGAATTCCATCTTCAATCTGTGTGTAAATCGGCAGAGGTGAATTTTTGTCAATCATGCACAATTCCTCCTTTACATCGATCATACTACAATCCGCTATAAGTTTGTACGAGATAATGCCTTCTCATCAGCGATAATTGTAACAGCCTGATGGTTCTTTAAGATGGAAGCAGGAAACTCTTCCGTTACTGTTCCTTCAAGTAAATGATAGATGGCATCTGCTTTATCTTCTCCAGACGCTAATAATAAAATTTCAGTGCTGTTCATAATAGATGAAATGCCCATGGTTATGGCATGAGTCGGTACTTCATCAATGGATGAAAAGTAACGAGCGTTTGCTTGTCTTGTAGAAGAAGCAAGCGTGACCACATGTGTTTTAGATGAAAAAGGCGTACCTGGTTCATTAAAGCCAATGTGCCCGTTACGACCAATTCCTAAGATTTGGAGGTCAATGCCACCAAGTTGTTCAATAAGAGCTTCGTAGCGCTCACATTCTGCTTCTGCATCTTCTGCTGTCCCGTTTGGAATAAATGTTTGATTAAGAGCTACATCGAGGTGACCCAAAAGCGTATCCACCATATAGTAACGATAGCTGTTTGGATTATCAGCAGAAAGGCCGACATACTCATCTAGATTAAATGTGTGCACTTGCTCATAAGACGTTCCATTTGTTTGATGGTCTTGAATAAGAGCTTCATATAAACCTTTAGGTGTTCCACCAGTAGCTAAACCAAGCGTGATTGAAGGATCACTCTTTACTTTGTTAATAATAATACCAGCTGCGGTTTGGCTCATTTCTTTATAATCTTTTACTGAGATGATATTCATTATTGTTCCCCCTGTTCATATGCGATATGTCCACGACACACTGTAAGCTGCACGTCGAAGTTTTTATTCAGTACAACGCAATCTCCATCTTTTCCTACCTTTAAACTGCCTTTACGGTTGAAAACACCAATTTGCTTTGCTGGATTAACAGCAGTCATTTGGATAACGTCTGATACGCTACAGCTGGTAAAGTCTATCATGTTTTTCATTGCGTCATTCATTTTTAAAATGCTGCCTGCAAGCGTTCCATCCTCTAATGTAGCCATTGTTTCGTTTACGTGAACGGGCTGACCACCAAGGTCATAAACACCGCTTTCCAACCATTTAGCACGTAGTGAATCAGTGATTAAAATTAAGCGCTCGCTTGAAATTTGCTGATAGGCAAGCTTGACCATTTCTTTATGTGAATGAATGCCGTCAGCAATAAGCTCTGTATAGAGCTCTTCGCGCAGGTAAGCTGCACCTAGTACGCCTGGCTCACGGTGATGAATGCCGCGCATCCCGTTGTATAGGTGAGTTACGTGCGATGCCCCAGCTCCAATAGCTGCAACTACTTCTTCATACGTAGCATCTGAATGTCCAATTGAAGCAACTACGTTTGTTTGGTTTAAGTACTTCACAAGCTCTGTTCCACCTAATTCTTCAGGAGCAAGCGTCACAAGTCGAATATGATGTTGTGCTAAATCTTGCCAGCGCTTAAACTGCTCAACGCTTGGCTGTTGAATATGGTGGAGAGGCTGAGCACCTGCTCGCTTGGCTGAAATAAAAGGGCCTTCTAAGTGAATGCCTAGCGCTTCTGCTTGGGCGTTATTTTGGTTGTTTGTAATAAAATGTCCGCATGCGATCAGAGCATCGTTAATGGCTTCTACAGACTGCGTCATTGTAGTCGGAAGAAAGCTTGTTGTTCCTTCTTTTGGAAGGGTAGCAGCCATTGTTTTCAACGCATCTTCTGTTGCGTCCATCGCATCTGCGTTCCCAGCTCCGTGAATGTGGACGTCGATTGCTCCTGGAACGACGATGAAATCAGGAGAATACTCAATAACTCGATCGTTTGAGCTCTTTTGATAATCGTGAATACTACCTAGCTCAGTTATTAACCCGTTTTCTATTTTCAGATATCCGTTTGGATAGACGGTTGTTTCGCCATAAACCGTTACGTTGTAAATGACCAGCGGTTTGTTCATAACATAAGTCTCTCCTTTGTCTTTGTCGAATGTATATGATTAGTGTAGCTCTTTTGAAATTAGTTGTCTATACCAGTTGTGATTTTTTATGTTGTAAGAACTGTTAACACTTATATAAAGGTAATGAAAGCGCATAATTGGTATAGACAACTAGAACACCTCATGGTAGGATGTTAGTAAATATAGAGATAAGGGGATGAAGAAATGTTCCAATTTTTACAACGTGTAGGGAAGTCGCTTATGCTACCCATCGCCGTCTTACCTGCCGCAGCGCTATTGCTGCGCTTAGGTCAACCTGATTTATTAGATATCCCATTTATGGCGCAAGCAGGAGATGCTATCTTCGCTAACTTAGCACTTTTATTTGCTCTTGGAATTGCAGTTGGGTTATCCAAAGATGGAAGCGGAGCAGCTGCTCTTGCAGGTGTCATTGGTTATTTCGTTCTAACAAAAGGAGCCGTTGCGCTTGATAAAACGATTGATATGGGCGTACTTGGTGGAATTGTAGCCGGTATAGTTGCGGGTCTTTTATACAATCGTTTTTCAGATATAAAACTGCCGGAATGGCTAGGTTTTTTTGCTGGTAAACGCTTTGTACCAATTATCACGTCGATTGTGACGCTTGCTATCGCCGGTTTGTTTGGCGTTATTTGGCCGCCAATCCAAGATCAAATTAACAACATTGGTGAATGGTTAACGGGTGCTGGTGCTCTTGGTGCAGGTATTTTTGGTTTTTTAAACCGTATGCTGATTCCACTAGGGCTACATCATATTTTGAACAGCTTAGTGTGGTTTGTATTCGGGGAATTTAACGGAGCGACAGGGGATTTAAATCGCTTCTTTAAAGGAGATCCAACAGCGGGAACGTTTATGACAGGTTTCTTCCCAGTTATGATGTTTGGTCTTCCAGCAGCCGCGCTTGCGATGGTAGCAGCTGCTAAAAAAGAAAAGTGAAAGCTCGTATCAGGAATGCTTATTGGACTAGCATTTACCTCATTTTTAACAGGAATTACAGAACCAATTGAGTTTTTATTTATGTTTATTGCCCCTGTTTTATACATAGTACATGCTTTGCTAACAGGAATTTCAATGGGGCTTGCCGTCATGCTTGATATTCATCACGGCTTTGGTTTTTCAGCAGGTGCCATTGACTATTTCTTAAACTTTGGAATTGCGCAAAAGCCACTGCTACTGGGAGGAATCGGCCTCATCTATGCAGCGACTTACTTCGCGTTATTTTACTGGCTGATTAAATCGCTTAATTTAAAAACGCCTGGCCGCGAAGACGATGAAACAGATGGTGAAGAAGCGGTGGTATTATCAGATGATAAACATGTAAACATGGCTGCTCATTTTATTGAAGGTTTGGGTGGAAAAGAAAATCTTGTTGAAATTGATAACTGTGCAACACGCTTGCGTCTACAGGTAAAAGACTCGAGTGCGGTTAATGAAGGACAGCTTAAGAAGAACGGTGCTCGCGGTGTGATGAAGGTTGCAAAAACGAGCGTTCAAGTCATTGTTGGAACGGAAGTAGAGTTTGTAGCTAATGCGATGAAGCAGCTTGTTCGAGGCGAAAAAGTAATGGCAAGTGCATCAGTGAAAGCTGATCCAAAGCCAAGCGAAGGCGTGCTTGACGAATTTAGCTTACCGTTTGAAGGGGTGGTTATGCCGCTTGAAAAAGTCCCTGACCAAGTGTTCTCTGCTAAGCTGATGGGCGATGGTTTTGCGATTGAACCTATTAATAATGCGCTTCATTCACCAATTTCAGGTGAAGTCATTAGTATTTTCCCAACGAAGCACGCGTTTGGTTTGAAAACAGATACTGGGCTAGAATTATTAATTCATGTTGGAATCGATACGGTTGAGCTAAAAGGTGAAGGGTTTACAACACTCGTGAACGAAGGCGAACGTATTGAGCCAGGCACACCGTTATTACAAATCGATCTCGATTATGTGAAAAAGAATGCTACGTCACTTGTTACACCTGTTGTGTTTACTAATTTACCAGAAGGAAAAGAAGTAGAGATTAGAAAGACAGGTTATCAAAAACAAGGTGCGAAAGGTGTTATCAAACTATTATAATGAAGAGGCTGGGACATAAGTAATTCAGCCAATGATAAACCTGAACGATTGAGAGTTCATAACTTTTAATCGCTCAGGTTTTTTGCTGATTGTGAAAAACAATGTTGGAAACAGGGTGGAATGGAGCGTGGGACACTCGACTCCTGCGGGAAAGAGAGGGAAAACGGAGATCCCGCGGAAAGCGAGTGACCGTAGCGCAATGGAACGAACGTGTTCAGACAAACCAAAGAGATGGGAACAGCTAGTGTTCGTCTTTTAGAAGCAATCATTTTGTTATGTCCCAAACTCTTGGTACAAACGATAAAATGAGCTATGATATACTAAAAGAAGTAAGTACAGATAAGGGAGAAGTTGTATGAACGAAACGTCAGTTACAAAAATTATTCTTATGCAAACAGAAAAGTTAGCTCGTCAGTACGGCTATGATTTTTTATATGAACCGCAGGGAGATAAAACGCTTTGTCAAATTATTCAGCGAGATGAAGATGGCTCGATTTTAGGAACGCCGCTTAGCTTTCATATCGACATGAACGAAGAGAAAGGAATTGGCCAAATTAGCTATTATCATGAGCAAGGAGAATTTAAAAAGCAAGATGTAAGTGTATTTGAAGAAAACAGCTTAGTTAACGTATTTCTATTTATTCAACAGCGACTTCAAATTAATTCGTAAGAGAGGCTGGGACTAAGTAATTCAGTCAATGATAAACCTGAAAGATTGAGAGTTCCTCCCCGCGGAAAGCGAGTGGCCGTAGCGCAATGGAACGAACGTGTTCAGACAAACCAAAGAGGTGGGAACAGCTAGTGTTCGTCTTTTAGAAGCAATCATTTTGTTATGTCCCAAACTCTTTTTTATTGTGAAAAAAGGCTCGTTTTCCTTTCTTTTAACATGATGCTAAGTCAATGTTCATATACATATCATCGTTGAGCTTTTGGAAGATAGGAAAAAATGGAGTAAAAAGGAGGAGAAGTGATAGCCTTCTATCGAATTATAAAAAAGATCTGCTTCGTTAGGAACTGACAGATTCATATTTTTGGTAAAAATTAATGAATTTGGTTTTAATCTGGTTATATAGGGGAATGAAAAATGAGTCTTTGTATCTGTTAGGTATCTTCTTTTTATCAGCTAAATGAACTAAAAAATGTCTTTTTTTGTCGAACGACTAGAAATACTGGTAATGATTCCTTATCATGTACAAGGGACCAAACAAACAATTATTTACAGGAGGATGTAAAACGTATGAGCGATGAAAACAAAACAAGGGAAGAAACTGCTGCTTCCTTAGAAACAGCTCCAGCTCCGAGAAAAGCACCAACAAAGTTAATCATCGGATTGGCGATTTTATTTGTGCTTATTGGTGCAGCGGTTACGTTTGGCTATGTATTCATGAAATCACCAAAGCAATTATATTTAATATCTGAAGTGAATACATACAACAAAATGGCCGAAGAAATTGAAACGAAATATGGCGAAAGCTTAGCATTCCAAGAAAAAGCACTAGAGCAACCATCAAGCTCAGCGGCTTCTATCAGCGGTGATTTTTCAATGAACTCACTTGCTGCTGATCCATCTTATCAAATGATTCAAGATATGATTAGCAAATCGACGATTAATGTAAAAACAGAGCAAGACCCTAAAAAGCAAGAAACATATGGTTCATTAACGCTTGATATTGGTAACACAAAAGCACTTGACATAGAAGGTTATCAAACAAAGGAACAAATTGGTTTTAAAGCACCAATTTTAGCAAATCAATTCTTCTATTTAAACCTTGATGAGTATGGTCAGGTTATGCGCATGTTTGACCCATCATATACGGGTCCAGATAAGTTAGAACTAAACCAAATTAAGGTGGAAGATTTAGAACTAACGGAGAAAGAAAAGAAAGCAATTGCAACAAAATACGGAAAGTTCTTCTATGATAACTTAGATGAAGACTACTTTACAAAAGAAAAGAACGCTGAGTATAAACAAGGTGATGAAACGTTAAAATTCACGCGTCTAAAGCTTGAAATGAACCAAGAACAAACGGAGAAATTTGTTCAAAAGCTTGTAGCGGAAATGGCAAAGGATGATGAGCTACAAACAATCATTGCAAAACGCGTTGCAACGATTGCTGAATCATCCGCTGCAACAGATCCAGAAATGGCTGAATTAACAGATGAAAAAGAAGTGAAAAAACAGCTAAAAGAAGGCTTGGACGAATTTAAAACAGATGTGAAAGATCTTAAATTCCCTAAAGGCATTAAATCAACAGTTTACATCAATGATGATGAAGTAATTGTGGATCGTAACGTAGAGTTTGCTGCAACTTCAGCTGATGACAAAGACAATGTAGGAAATGTAAAAGTAGCAACAAAAGATGTAGAATACGCGGACAACAAGCGTGCTCAACAGCTAGCTCTTACGATTGGAAATGACAACAATGATAGCAAAGTAGTGCTTGATGTGACAAACGACATTACAGCTGACGGAGAGAAGAGTTCTGAAAAGTTAGTTGCTAGCGTTAACGCTTCTGATTCAACAACAGAAGACCTAAACTTAAAGTTCACAATGGATTCAGTTGTGAATGGAAAAACGGATGCGAAACAAACAGCTGATCGCAAATTCACGCTTGACTTGGGTGATCAAGCTCCAGGCTACACGTTCAGAGGTGACCTTAAGCAAGATCAAAACATTGATGCTTCAAAAGGAAAGTCAGATTACAAGTTTGATATTAACTTAAAAGTTGGTATGCCGACAGATTCAGCTGATATCAACTTAAAGATTAACTCAAATTCTGAATTAAAAGACGAGGCGGATATTCCAGCAGTTGATTCTAAGAACGGTAAAAACGTAAAAGATATTACGCCAGTTGATTTAATGAAGATTCAAGAAGACTTCTACACAAACTTACAAGGTTTAATGATGGATCCTGATATTTCTTAATCTTAACAGTTAATAGTTCATACAAAAGCGGATGACGTGTGCAGCATGTTATCCGCTTTGTTAAATTTATCAGGTTTGCAGTAGGTCTGAATCTACTTGTACAACCATATAGTAAACTATCATATCTAGTTACAATTCTAATGTAATAATGCAGGGAGAGAAGAGCAGGTGAAGATATTCTTTTATTTATGCTCATTCACATGGAAGGCGATGCTAAAAAACTGGAAGTCTTTTAGCCTGCTTCTACTTGCTCCTGTTCTATTCTTAATAGGAGCAGGGGTCATACTAACAGAAACAATGGAGGATGAAGCACGGATACAAAAGTTTCCGGTGGCAATTGTCGATGAAGATGATACGCTTCAAACAGAATACGTCATCAAACAGTTAACGGAAAGTGAGCAGCTAAGCTCACTTATCAATCCTGTGTATCCAACAAAAACAGAAGCACAACAAATGCTGTCCAAAGACGAGATTGCGGCGTTTGTTGTTTTATCAGATGGCTTTAGTCATTCGATTGCAACGGGAGAAAACATGCCTCTTGTTGTAGTGGGGAATAAAAACAAGCCGCTTCAGGCTCAGCTTTTTCGCTATGTCATGGATAGCGCAGCTGACTATACATCCGCTGCTCAAAGCGGCATTAATACAATCGATCACTTTCTACAAGAAGAAGGAGCCAGCACGGCAGAGAGACAATCTGAATTTCGTCGCAGCCTTCTTTCATTTGGACTTCATGTTCTTGATCGTGGAAGCGTGTTTGAAGAACGAATAGCGACGTCTTTATTTCAGCAAGATATGAAGCAGTATTATATTCTCTCGTTCTTTTTAGTACTGCTCATGATTTGGAGCTACAGCAGCATGCTTTTTGTAAAAGGACTTCATTCAAATTCAGTGCTTAAGCGTATGCAGACGCACGGAGTATCCTCACTACACGTTCATCTTGCTCAGTTTAGCAGTATGTTCTTACTCGTTTTCGTTTTAGCGCTAGGATTATACGCAGTAGGAATAGAGAAGCTTGACTTGTCACTATCGTACACGTGGGGGCAACTAATTGGCAGCGTTGCAGCTAGTTCATTCGCTTTTTTAGCAACGTTTGCTCTCTTGCAAGCTATCTTCGTCAGTGAAAAGCTGTATCAGCTAGTAGGCGTTCTGTTCCTTGCTGCAGCTTCTCTTGTAGGCGGACATATTTTACCTAGCGTTTATTTACCAGAGTGGTTGCTAATGCTTCAAACCTGGTCTGTTAACGCCTGGTCGCTGCAGATGATGTTTGGCTTATTTGGAGGCTATGAGTCAGTAGACTGGTCAGAATCAATGAGCTGGCTCGTCGTTTACGGTCTCACTGCTTTTAGCTTGTCGCTCCTCTGGACGGCACTGTTTCAAAAAAGGAGAGTGAGCCTATGAATCTCATGATGGAGAAGCTGAAGGCTATTATCCGAAAGCCATTTTTATTGATACTTCTTCTGGTGCTTCCTGCTGCAGGTGCTTATGTAGGCCAAATGTTTCTTCAAAACGTTGAGAACGATGTGAAGATTCCAGTTGCCATTGCGGATGAAGACCAAAGTAAACTTTCTAAGGAAGTAATCCAGCGAGTTACGACGAATGAGAGAATTAAATTGATAGCTACAACGGCTGATGAAGGAGAAAAAAAGCTTCTCCGAAATGAAGTAGATAGCTTATTTATCGTTCGAGAAGGCTTTATGGATAATATTAAAAAAGAAGATTATGAAGAAACGATTGAGCTGGTGAAAATGCCAGCGTCAGTTGCGACGAGCGTTGTAGAAGAAGTGATTGCTAGTGAAGTAACGCGCTTATCGAGCAACAGTAAAGCTGCTATTCAAGTAGAACGCTTGTATGAACGTTATCGTTGGGAAAAGCCCGAAACCCTATGGGAAGATGCGTATCGCTATACGGACGAGCAGTGGAAGCCAGAACCGTTAATGACCATTCAATATGTGACTGATGGACAAGAAGGTGCACAACCTGATGAGAAGCAACAGACTATAAATCGCTCTGTTCCGCTGTGGGGCTTTTTGACGCTTGTTGTGTCGCTCATGGCGATGGAATGGGTCCTAAAGGAAAAAGGGCCTATTTTCAAGCGAATGAAGACCTTGCCAAAAGGCGTCATGTCTTATGTGTATCAATCGGTAGCAGCATACGGGTTTGTTTTGATCATCCAAACTGTCCTGAGCTTTTTCTTCTTTTTGAAAGTCGGAGCGGTGACAGATAGCAGAGTACTGCTGCTAATGCTCATATATCTCTGCTTTTGCTTAGCGTTTAGCTTTTGGCTAGCTACGGAATCACGTCACCTCGGGCGCTACTATACCGCAGGATTCTTGATTGCGATGATGCTCAGTATTATCGGGGGCGTATTTTTCCCAATCAGTGACATAGCGGAGCGGCTAGGCGCAATTGCTACATGGATTCCTCAGCATCTATTGGTTACGCAGCAGCTTGTACTTGCTAAAGAACTTTGGATTCAGCTTGGAACAATACTAGTCATCACCATTTTATTATGGTTAAAAGCAGTGTGGAATGTGAGGTCGATTACGTGATTTCAATTGAAAAAGTAAGTAAGCGTTATGGAAGAAAAAAATCATTAAATAAAGTGTCTTTGCATGTGAAAAAAGGTGAGATACTGGGACTGCTAGGACCAAACGGTGCAGGGAAGTCTACGCTTTTATCCATTTTAGCAACGCTCACTAAGCCTTCGGGTGGCGAAGTGATCATCAACGGTCAGCGTTTAAAAAAAGCTAAAAAGCACATTCGTAGTCAAATTGGCTACGTCCCGCAAGATATTGCACTGTGGGAAGAACTGACGGTAAAAGAAAACATGCGACTGTGGAGTAAAATGACGGGGCGATCCGTATCAGATGATGAGCTAAAAACACTTTGTAAATCTGTGCAGCTAGAGGGGAAATGGAGCGAAAAGGTTCAAAATTTATCAGGCGGAATGAAGCGGAAGCTCAATATCGCCGTTGCGCTCATTCATAAACCAGCGATTTTACTTATGGACGAGCCGACGGTGGGAATTGATTTGCAGTCGAAAATGGAGATTGGCAGATACATTCAAAAGCTTACGAGAGAAGGAAAAACAGTCATCTATATTACGCATGACTTGAATGAAATTCTAGGTTTATGCCACCGATTTGCTGTGTTAAAAGAGGGAGAAGTACAGTTTATCGGTACGATGGAAGAAGCGAGAACCGCAACAAGACAACACAGTGACGAAGCCGTCATCTATCAGCTCCTTCATCCAGCAGTGCAGCGTGGTTATTAAAAGTCGTCTCTACAAGTTAGGGCGGCTTTTTTATTTGTGATAAAATGTAATATATATATTGAATTATGTCATGTATATGTTACAATTAAAATGGAAGTAATTGGTATATAGTTAAAAATAATGTGAAGTTATTTCGAGTTCAAGCAGATTTAACTCAAAGTGAGTTGGCTGAGAAGGTTGGCGTAACAAGGCAAACGATTAGCCTAATTGAAAAAAGGGAAATATAATCCAACTTTAAAACTCACTAGTGTTGCATTAATTTAAATTAACTATTAAAAAGACTCAAAATCTTCAATTTTATTATTTTAGGC
>NZ_JBXDLD010000144.1:0-552 GCF_056820425.1 Priestia sp. KCTC 13724
TTTCCAGACCTCTTCATTTACCTCGTTCCTTTGTAACTCCGTATAGAGTGTCCTACAACCCCAAGAGGCTTGCCTCTTGGTTTGGGCTAATTCCGTTTCGCTCGCCGCTACTCAGGAAATCGCATTTGCTTTCTCTTCCTCCAGGTACTTAGATGTTTCAGTTCCCCGGGTCTGCCTTCAATATCCTATATATTCAGATAAAGATACTGCTCCATTACGAACAGTGGGTTTCCCCATTCGGAAATCTCCGGATCAAAGCTTACTTAACTGTTATCTAGTTTTCAAAGAACAATCGCACTCAAAATTCTTCTTATTAGATAAGAAGAAAGTGATGTACTTTCTATTAAATGAGAGATTGAACTCTCAAAACTGAACAAAGCTTCAAAACGCACATCTTGTCTAGCTACGGCTTCTAGTCGTTCGATCGTTTCACTTTTGTCAACGAAACCAAATAGCAGTTTCCCTGTAAAAAGCTCCAACGTTTTTCATGACTAAACAATCGCCTTCGCTTTTCATGTAAAAATCCTTAGAAAGGAGGTGATCCAGCCGCAC
>NZ_JBXDLD010000145.1:0-2603 GCF_056820425.1 Priestia sp. KCTC 13724
TGTTTTTTGTATCTTAAAAAACTTTGTCAAGGTTTTTATTGAAATCATGAAGAACCTAATAGAGCCAACCATCGAATCTAATTATTTAGGTGCGAAGTTTGAGTAATATAATATTAAACAGAAAAATTTTATTGTAAAACGATAAATTGTATGTTAAATTCATATTTGAAATTAATAAGTGAGGTGCTTTATTTTGAAACGAAGTTCAACAATATTTTTGAAAATAGCTCTTTTTCTTATGGGAGCTCTAGTTCTTACTTTAGGCATATTCGGCCTATTTTATTTAGCTAATAATATAGCAAATCCAGATTATTCCTACATACTATATCCTGCTGTAAGCATTATGTATCTTTCAGCTATCCCGTATTTTTTCACGTTGTATCAGGCGTTCCGACTTTTAATCTATATTGACAAGAACAAAGCGTTTTCTAACATCTCCGTAATAGCTTTAAGGAAAATAAAATACTGTGCAATGACAATTAGTGGCCTGTATGTGGTAATGATGCCATTTGTTTTTCTTGCGGCAGAGAAAGATGATGCTCCAGGTCTCGTAATAGTTGGAATGGTCCCGATCTTTGCTTCATTGGTAATTGCAGTCTTTGCTGCGGTTCTTAAAAGACTTTTACAACAAGCGATTGATATAAAATCGGAGAACGATTACACAGTTTGAGGTGGATAAAGTGGCAATTATAATTAATATTGATGTCATGTTGGCTAAAAGAAAAATGAGTGTGACGGAACTTTCGGAGAAGGTAGGAATAACGATGGCCAATCTTTCTATCTTAAAAAATGGCAAGGCAAAAGCCGTTAGGTTTTCAACTTTAGAAGCTATTTGCAAAGCTTTAGAATGTCAGCCTGGTGATATTTTAGAATACAAAGATGAAGATGCTTAAATTAGTCACAACTGAAGCATTGGAAGAAACTTTAACGGGTTTACTTAAGGAAATTAGTTAGTCAAAGACAACTACACATTAAACAGAGGAGAAATTTAATGAGTTTTATAAGTCTAATTATGCTCTTTGTTTTATTTCTTATATTGGTTTTTATAGTGGTTGGGGTACTTTCTCGTCGTAGGAATATTCAGAACAAACCATCATTATGGGGAGTTGGAGTACTTTTACTACAATTACTACTTATCGTATTATTTTTCACTGAAATTACAGCAAAATTTAATGAACTATTTTTTGATATCCTTTGGTGGGTCACAGTTGCCTCTGGTTTTATCGTTGGAATACGTAAATTTAAACATAATGTAATCCTTTCTATATTAAATATTTTCATCAGCCTTATATTAACAATTTTTATGCTTTTATTATTGTTTATAACATCTATGTAACCATTAAAAATTGTCGGTTATTTAACTATTTTATGGACCTTAAATAAAGATTCAAAGTAAGAGAGCAGCATTCCGTGATAACGGAATACTGCTTAATCATTAATTATTTTTTAATTGGTAGCCTTTGAACGTATATCCATAAACCTTAGTTAGATCAACAAAGCTCTTATAGGAATATGTAATCGCAACCGGTGTCTCAACTTCAACTTTCTCATAAAGCTTCTCCACATCTTTATTATGCATTCTGACACATCCGTGACTCACGTATTTTCCAATGCTGCTTTCATTGTTATTTCCGTGAATGCCATATGTATCGCCATTCGTACCGCCTGCATTTAATCCTAACCAACGCTTTCCTAATGGATTACGAGGGTCTCCTCCAGCAATATGTCCTGTATAATAAGGACGATTCTTAATCTTATTCACTATTTTAAAGAATCCAACAGGTGTTTTCTCCCACGTTTTACCTGTAGCTACTGGATTAATAACTTCGATATAACCATTGTGAAAATAAGCAAGTTTGTTATATTTCTTATTAATGATAATGAAGTCTTGATTAGATGCTTTATTGGAAGCTTCCGTTTTCCCTACCGACACCCCACATATTGTAACCATCAATAATGTAAAAATAGTCATTAATTTAATGAATAGATTCTTCACCTTAAACACTCCTCTCTTTATCATGTGTATATAAAATAGAAAAATGAATAGATTCTTCACCTTAAACACTCCTCTCTTTATCATGTGTATATAAAATAGAAAAAACACCTTCTTTATTTGAAGGTGTTTTTCGTAACAATCATTTATAAATAAAACTTAATATACATTTGTATAGGCAGAGAAACGTTCTCTAACGAAATTAACGTTTGTTTTACGGAGTTGCCCATTCGATGCAAGTTTGAGCACTTTAAAAAGCATTTGTTAATCAATATT
Source organism: Priestia sp. KCTC 13724 (assembly GCF_056820425.1). Taxonomy (NCBI): domain Bacteria; kingdom Bacillati; phylum Bacillota; class Bacilli; order Caryophanales; family Bacillaceae; genus Priestia; species Priestia sp. KCTC 13724. Next base: position 2,270 of record NZ_JBXDLD010000145.1, read on the forward strand.
TAGAAAGTAATCAAAGTCACTTGTTATTTGCACCACATATTCCATTTCATAACTATGGTTCTCCCTGAGTATACGACCACTTACTTTGTTTCCTGATTCATCATAATAGTTACTTAAAGATTTCCTTGTACCGTCTTTATCTTTGTAATAATAACCCTCTGGACTTTTGACTTTTTGAAAATCACCTTGAAAATAAATTTCAGGCTCTATACCCCTTTTATCACTTTTAGGGTATTTAAATAATCCTGCTTTTTTATAATACATTACTCAAACTTCGCAGACTGAAATCGACAAATAAGCCTTGATATAGTTAGGCAGACCGCCAATCCATTGC
>NZ_JBXDLD010000146.1:0-887 GCF_056820425.1 Priestia sp. KCTC 13724
TTCGTTTTTCTTTATAAAAGGAAAAATAAGAAAACAGAAAATTCGGTTAAAATTTATGCGACGCTAGTGAATTTACACATAAAACATAAAAAACTAGGAGGAATAGAAAATGAGTCATGTGTTTGAGGGGAATTTAGTTGGTACTGGATTAAAAGTTGCAATTGTAGTGGGGCGTTTTAATGAATTTATTACAAGCCGATTGTTAGGCGGAGCGCAAGACGCGCTAAAACGTCATGGTGTAGCAGAAGCAGATGTGGACATTGCTTGGGTACCTGGCGCATACGAAATTCCGTTAATTGCAAAAAAATTCGCAGAATCAAAAAAGTATGATGCGGTGATTACGTTAGGAACAGTTATTCGCGGCGCAACACCACACTTTGATTTTGTTTGTAACGAAGTAGCAAAAGGCGTTGCTTCACAGAGTCTACAAACGGGCGTACCAATTATCTTTGGTGTACTGACAACGGAAACAATTGAACAAGCGATTGAACGTGCAGGTACAAAAGCTGGTAACAAAGGATGGGAAGCAGCAGCTTCTGCTATTGAGATGGCAAATTTGTCTCGTTTAATTGAAGGGTAATAAAAGCGCTTGTTGCAGTCTAGAACTGTAGCAAGCGTTTTTTAAACTATTTACAAATGTATAATTTACAGGAAAGGTTTTACCCTATATAGTAACTAGTTTATGTTAAGGGAGACTTTCATGCCTCATTATATACCGTTTTTGGTTTTAATTATCATAAGTGTCCTAATCTTTGTTTTTGTTCTATGGAATACAAGGGATAAAAAACTGATTATCTTACTGATAATGAGCATTTTTAGATACAAATATTTCCATTCCATTAGAAATGATAGGTACCCTATGCCACTTGGAGCTCATTTTTAATTTG
>NZ_JBXDLD010000147.1:0-2622 GCF_056820425.1 Priestia sp. KCTC 13724
AAAGAGATTCGAAGAAATGTGCAAGCTTTTATTCGTGAGTTAAATGACTCACCTAGAAAAGTTATTGATTGATTGTGCATTCGATTGTAAAAGATAAATTCAACTTATATAGCTAAAATCATTACGTTAAATAAGTTGCTTCCAAGAACATTTCCTACAGCTAAATCGGGGTTTGAAATAATGATGGACGTGACGCTTGTTGTAATCTCAGGTAATGATGTGGCGCCTCCTAATAAAAGAGCAATCAATATGCCGCTTAAAGCAGATTTCCGCTCAATAGTATCTGCATAAATAGATAGCCGAATGGCTAGGAATATCGTAATAGCAGCTGAAATACCAAAAGCTAAAAATACCAATAAAAGCAATCCTTTCTATATTAAATCTTAAGAGTCGTTAACATCATATCAGATATGGTAAAAACAAGCATGCAATAGCTCTCTTTAGTGTGTGCTAAAAGGTAAAATCGAATAAGCCAAGTTAGCAAAAAATACAGTTTAGCTTAAGATAGGTAGGGAAACGTAAACAATAGAAAATGATCTGTATTTCTAACACTTGACTAAATACCTGTAGGGGTATATAGTGTAACTATAAATTAATTGAATCTCTTTAAAGAGGCGGTGAGTTAATGAGCTACTTTATAGGAAGTTTTCTCGTTATAATGCTAGGTGCTTTAGCATATAAACGCAATTATCCCGTTAAGGGTGTGCAATGTGTTAATGACCCTAATGAGCTAAAAGATGACCGGCTACTTGTTGATATTCGTCATTACAACGAAAGAAGCGAAAGTGAATATAGGAACGTTATAAACATTCCCTATGCGTATTTAAAACGCTTTTATTCTGAAATACCGAATCAACAAATTCACATCATCGCAGAAGATAAAATAGAGCTACATTTAGGAATTCGCTTTTTACGTCAGAAAGGATATATTGTGTCAAGCTATCAGTTAGCGACTTGTCCATGCAAAACAGAAAAAGAACTAGTTGGTTGTGGAGTGTGAGTTTAATTTGTATCCTTATATACCTACCAGGGTAAAATAGAGATGGATTAAGGATATCAATATGAAGAAAAAGGAGAATGAATATGTTACTTAAATACTTTTATGATGAAAAATTAGCACAAGCTTCTTATCTGGTAGGGTGTCAAGCTGCAAAAGAAGCTGTTGTTGTAGATCCTGCTCGAAATATTGAACCATACATTCAAGAAGCAGAAAAAAATGGAATGAAAATCATTGGTGCTTTAGAAACCCATATTCACGCTGACTTTGTGTCTGGAGGTCGCGAGTTAGCTGAAAGAGTAGGGGCTACGTTATATGTATCAGACGAGGGAGATGCAGATTGGAAGTATCAAAACATTGATCACTTACCTCATAAATTGCTAAAAGGTGGGGACCAGTTTAAGATTGGGAATCTAACATTCGGTGTAGTGCATACGCCTGGTCACACGCCGGAAAGCATTTCGTTTACGTTAACGGACGGCGGTGCTAAAGCAGATGAACCAATGGGGATTTTTACAGGAGACTTTGTATTTGTTGGAGATGTTGGTCGCCCAGACTTATTAGAAAAAGCAGCGGGTGCACAGGGAACAGCACAGTCAGGCGGATATCAATTGTTTGAATCGCTTCAAAAGTTCAAAGAGCTGCCTGATTTTATGCAGGTTTGGCCGGGACACGGAGCAGGAAGCGCATGCGGAAAAGCCCTTGGTGCCGTGCCTTCTTCAACTGTAGGGTATGAGAAACGCTTTAACTGGGCGCTTCAGCATACGGAAAAAGAAGCGTTTGTAAATGCTTTGTTAGATGGACAGCCAGAGCCACCGAAATATTTTGCAGTGATGAAAAAGGTGAATAAAGTAGGACCAAACAGCTTATCAAAGCTTCCAAAGGTTAACAAGTTAGCAGACGTAATCGAAGTAGAAAAGCAAATTCAAGCAGGTTATCAGGTAATTGATACAAGAAGCGCAGCGGAATTTGCTGAAAATCATATAGAGGGAACGATTAATATTCCCTTTAACAACTCATTTGCAAATTGGACCGGCTGGATTGTGAATTATGATCGTCCATTATATGTCCTAACAGCGGATGAACAGATTGGTGAAATTGAAAAAGTGTTACATTCTGTTGGGATTGATCAGCTGGTTGGCTACTACGATGCAAACAAAGCAGTAGTAGAAGCTTCTACGACACAGTCTTATGAAAGTATTACGCCACACCAAGCAAAAAACATGCTTGATCAAAACAAAGCACAGGTACTAGATGTTCGAAGCTTAGAAGAGTGGAAAGCAGGTCACATTGAAGGTGCCACTCACATTATGCTTGGAACCTTGTTAGATCGAATTGATGAGGTGCCAGCTCACCGTCCGCTAATTGTTCAGTGTGGTTCAGGAGTTCGTTCTGCGATTGCGATCAGCCTCCTTCAATCCAAAGGAATAACGGAGGTTTACAATTTAACAGGTGGTTATGGTCAGTGGAAACAGGAGATTCAAGAATAAGATAAAAAAACCGCTATGCGTTAAGGAGATTGATACGCATAGCGGTTTTTTATTATGTAATAAAATTCACTAGTGTTGCATTAATTTAAATTAACTATTAAAAAGACTCAAAATCTTCAATTTTATTATTTTAGG
>NZ_JBXDLD010000148.1:0-4744 GCF_056820425.1 Priestia sp. KCTC 13724
AAAATAATAAAATTGAAGATTTTGAGTCTTTTTAATAGTTAATTTAAATTAATGCAACACTAGTGACTATAAATATAATAAAAAGGTTCCAAAGCAGTTGATAGATGAATTAAAGGAAGCGGCGGTTACAGCAGCCGAATTAGATCGCAAAATGGAAAAGCTTCATGAAGAAATCAATTACTTAAAGCTTGTAGACGATGAACAAGAAGAAGCAAATGAATTTGAGATTAATCACATGAAGTTTCCTTTACCCGATGAATTATTAAAGCTTGTAACAAACGATAAAAAGAAGCTGGGACATAAGTAATTCAGTCAATGATAAACCTGAACGATTGAGAGGTCCTCATTTTTTGATCGTTCAGGTTTTTTGATGATTGTGAAAACAATGTTGGAAACAGGGTGGAATGGAGCGTAGGACACTCGACTCCTGCGGGAAAGAGAGGAAAACGTGAGATCCCGCAGCGCAGCGAGGAAGCTCGGATTCCTCTCCGCGGAAAGCGAGTGGCCGTAGCGCAATGGAACGAACGTGTTCAGGTAACGTAAAGAGGTGAGAAAAGGGAGTGTTCATCTTTTTGGAAATTTGTTTTGTTATGTCCCACCCTCTTTTAGAAAATGATGATAAATTCATGAATAAGTAATAATAGAAAGAAGAGAGTCACAATGAGGTGTTGGTTATCGGGAACAAGGTTTGTTCTAATGGAGGGGAGTATTTTACTTGTTCTGCTATAAAGCTGTTCATATTCATGTTTTGTCACTCGGTGAGCACCTAAAAAATACGGAAACCACCAAGTGAAGATGTGAGAAATGAATAAGATAATAGTGATAACAAAAGCTACCTTAGTAGTAAAAGGTAAATTAATGTACATACAGCAACCAATAGTTAAAAGGGGAATATATTGATACAACAGCTCACTTTTGCGATGGACAGACGTTTTCTTTTGAAGATCGTTAAATGGATATAAAGGACATAAGTTTTTAATTAGTAGATAGACAAAAAATAAGACAACCACTAATAAGCTCCATGCATGTAAAGAAATCATTGAACTCACTCCTATGATGTTAGCCTACTAATATATATACGATTTTCAAGAGTAAACATTCTGAATAAGGCATGGTTTAATTTACGTGAAAAAGCCACATTAGCGCATGACAGCGCTAGTGTGGCTTTTTATAATGCTGTTTCTTTTGAATTTAGCTTCTTCCATTCATGTTGGAGAATTCCATAAATCACAAGGTCATGGTAATGGTCATATAAATATTCTCCGTCACGACAAATGCCTTCTTCAGTAAAGCCTAATCGTGTGGGAACGGCACGGCTTTTGTGGTTATCAACCCCACAGCGAATTTCTACTCGGTGAAGTTTCAGCGTATCAAATGCGTAAGTAAGGCAACCGTGTACAGCTCTGGTCATAATACCTTTTCCTTGAAACTGCTCCCCAATCCAATAGCCAAGGCTAGTGCTTTTATTCCCCCAGTTAATTGCATGAAATCCAACCATGCCAGCAATTTCATCATAGTAGCGAATAATTGCTTGAAAACCTTGATTGTTATAATATTGAGTTCGCCATTCGGGGATTAAATCATCGTAATCGGAGATGCTTCTCATACTGTCAACCCACGGCAACCACTCCCGCAGATAAGGTCGTGATTCATTTACAAGAGATAAAAGTGGAAATGCATCACTTGGCTCAATTAACTGTAAACTAATCTCTTTATCAATTTTATACTCAAACATAAAACAACCTCCGAAATTAATAAGAATAAGCATTAAATATACCTTTATCATAGCATATTTATAAACTGTTTTTTCGAATTTTTCTATAGTTCAGAATGGTTTTAGAATCATAAAAAGCCAAATAAATGGTAAGAATTATCTTACATGAAAACAAGACAGTGCTATAATGAGAAAGGATGAACTACTACTAAGGCTACATGTTGTAATTTAGAAGGTGACAAGATGGACGTACAATTATTACTGACAGTATTTGCGTTGGGATTTTTAGGCTCATTTTTAGCGGGTATGTTTGGTATTGGAGGCTCGGTTATTTTATATCCAGTTTTACTTTTTGTACCACCCCTTATTGGAGTAGGGGCATTTACAGCGCATGAAGTAGCGGGAATCGGAGCGGTACAGTCTTTATTTGCATCAATTTCTGGAACGCTTGCCTATAAAAAAGGCGGCTTTTTACATAAATCACTTATCATTTATATGGGAACGAGCGTGTTGCTTGGAAGTCTCGTTGGTTCAACTCTGTCTAATTCGTTTTCAGAAGATACCATTAATTTAATCTATGGAGTAATGGCTACAATTGCTGCAATTCTTATGTTTACACCTAAGAAGCCTACACAAGATGAGAACAAAATGGAGGTCTGGTTTTCAAAAAAACTAGCTGTTCCGCTTTCTTTAGCCGTAGGTATATGTGGAGGGATTGTGGGAGCAGGTGGTGCTTTTTTGCTTGTTCCAATTATGATTACCATATTAAAAATACCGGTAAGAGTGACAATTGCTAGCTCACTAGCAGTGACCTTTTTATCTTCAATTGGAACAACCTTCGGAAAAGTGGCTACTGGACAAGTGTTAGTGCTACCTGCGCTGATGATTATCGGTGCAAGCTTACTAGCAGCGCCAATTGGAGCATTTGTTGGTCAAAAGACAAAAGTGAGTTCCCTTCAAGTTGTTTTAGCTATTGTTATTACCGCGACTTCGTTAAAAATCTGGTTTGATTTACTAAAAAAGTCAATCTCTTTCCATTAAATAAAAAAGATAGCGTGATTTAAACGCTATCTTTTTTATGTTGTTTTTGAAGAAACAAGATGTGCCACTAGGATGTAGCGTTCTGGCGCAGAACCTATAAAGTTAAAAGGGTAACAAGTACTGACTGTTAGAGTAGCTCTTGGTTTAGGAACAATTACGGTTCGATCATCGGCATCGACAATTCGCACTTTATTAACTCGATACGTAAATGATCCCGCTTCTGTATGAACTAATAACAAGTCTCCTTCTCCAACTTCCCCTAGTTTTCGAAAGACTGTATCACGATGACCGGATAGCACAGAATTGTCGCTTTCTCCAGGCAACACGCTGTCTGCAAAATGACCAACGCCTTTTTCAAGCTCATCTTCGTTAGTACCATGATAAATTGGAAGCGTAGCCTTCAGCTTTGGAATTTCTAGTTCACCCATTAAGTCTCCTATTTTAGGCTGTGAAGGATAAGATGCATCTTTCTTTTTGATTTCCTTTAAAGAACTGCTGTTTTCTTTCTCTATAGGCTGTCCTGCTTTTGCTTCAGCAGGTGCTGTTACCTGTGGTTCAACAGCACCTGTTTTATAAGCAAAATATCCTTTAGCAAACTTATAAGCATTAGTAGTGGTAAACCATAGGCCGAAACAAAGAACCCCTACAATAATCGAAAGAAAAATCAATCGCTTTTTGCGACTGATTTTTCCTTTTGAACTTCTTGGTTCCATATCATGCTCGTCTCACTTTACGATATGCAGCAAATGCTAACAAAACAAGGGCTGATCCAATTAAAGTGTTTAATAAATAGTCTGAAGCCGTATTTGGTAAGCGAGCTCCTTTAACAGTCTTCTTTACTTCAGCTTTTTTTACTTCTATTTTTTGAACTTTTTCTTTAACAGGTGCTTGTTTTACAATGTTATTTACATTTTGAGCAGATTTTTCAATGCTCGTTCCTGTGTTTGCAACCGTATCCGAATTAACCATTTCACCTGTGATAATCATATCAGCTAAAAATTTGCCGTCAGCTGTATATAGGTTAATTTTTAAGCTAGCATTTTTTAATTCTTTCATATTCATTAAATCAAATAAAGATAACGTCTTTTCGGTTCCGTCTTGAATCAACGTATATGTTGCTTTCATTTTAAAGATAGAAAGCATTTCGTTATAAATTGACATTAGTTCCGCAATTTGATCAGAAGTTAGTTCAGTTGTTGTATCAAAGTCTTCAAAAGCTGCTAGACGCTCGGCAAGTGCCATTAAGCGATTTAACGTTTCTTCATCCGCAAGCTCATCTTCAATTGACATTAAGTGATCGTTAATGCGCTCTAACTCTTCACGCGTTAGTCCAAACTCATCTTCCAACATTTTTAAAGTAGATTCAAAATCATCAGTACTAATCTCGTCCGCATACTCTTCATCATCGGCATAGTCAAACTCATCTTCTAAATAGAAAAAAACTGTTTGGTCTAAATCATCAACAAATACGTAATCATTTAAATCTTCACCATTTTCTTCTAATAATGATTGAAGAGATTTTTGATTTAAGTCATAGCTTTCATAGATAGAGCTTAAATTGCTTAAGTCGCTTTTGATGACGTCACCCAAAAAATCTTTTAATTCTTCCACAGTATCAAAGTTTGATAATTCCTCATCGTAAAGTGAAAGTGAAAACTCAATATCATCTTTTGAAACATCAAACCCACGAGTAGTACTGACAGTTGTTAAATATTTCGTCAAGTCTGCTTCAAATGTTTTGGACTGAGCAGCAAATGACACAGCAGGAAAGCAACTAATCATCAGTAGTAAAGCAAGTAAAATTGAAACCCCTTTTTTCATCTCTCATTCTCCTTTTTATGTAGTCTAGAAGATTATAAGTTATGAGTAATATTTTTACAATACTAGATATTAAAGTTTTTATATGGGGAATTATAACTTTTATATAAGTTTTACTTAATAATCCGGCATATGAACACCGGCTATTCTTTTTAAAATTTGCTCAGATGC
>NZ_JBXDLD010000149.1:0-1634 GCF_056820425.1 Priestia sp. KCTC 13724
CCCGTATCATACCAAGAGGGCTCTTTTTTGTTCAAGTCCCCGAAAATCCTTCTAACAGGAATGCTCTTTAGTAAAAGTTTCTATCTATAGTTAACTCATCTGTTTAGTATGAATTAAATCCCAATAGTACCAATACTATAAAACAGTATTGGTACTATTGGACAGATTTATTATTTTAATTTTGATAAAAAGTTTAATACTAAGTTTGTAGAGTTTACGGCTGCCTTTTCAAGGAACTGATCAAACGATACATCTGATTCTTTACCCGCAATATCAGATAATGCACGAATGATAACGAAAGGAACTTTAAACTGGTGACAAACCTGAGCTACTGCAGCAGCTTCCATTTCAGCTGCCATTAGTTCTGGGAATTTGCTTCTTACAAACTCAACGCGAACTGGATCATTCATAAATGAATCACCCGTTGCAATTAAACCTTTGGCTACTTTCATATCCGTTACTTCTTGTGCACTTTGTTCTGCAATCTCAACAAGTTTTTTATCAGCTTGATATGCAGCAGGTAAATTTGGAACTTGACCGTACTCATAGCCAAATGCTGTTACATCAACATCATGATGACGTACTTCCGATGAAATAATTGCATCTCCAACATTTAGATCTGGATGAAAGCCGCCAGCAGACCCTGTATTAATCACATAGTCAGGCTGAAATCTTTCCAGTAAGATTGCTGTTGATAATGCAGCATTTACTTTTCCAATACCTGACTTTAACAGTACTACATCAATTTCATTGATTGTACCAGTTGAATATTCGCAGCCTGCAATGACTGTTTCTTCTCTGTTTTCTACCTTGTCTCGGAGAATCGTTACTTCTTCCTCCATAGCACCAATGATTGCTACTTTCATTATACGAACCTCTTTCTGTTATTGTTTCGTTGCCTCCACAATCCAAACGAAATGATTGAAGCGTTCAAAAGTTGCTTCAAATCCATTTTGTTCAAAAAGATTTTTTAAGACTGGAATCGTTGTATAATACTCTCTTTCTAAGTCTTCCGCTAAGTTAAAGAATTTATGTTGCTTAGCATATTCAATTGTTTCTTGAAACGACTCGTTTGTTTCAAACATCGTGTCAGCAAACACTATTTTACCATCTGTTTGTAGAAGGTTGCTATAGTTTCTAATCGCAAGCTCTTTTTCTTTATCTGTTAAGTGATGAAAAGCATAGGTACTAACAATTGTATCAACCTTCTCTTTTGGGGCAGGAAACGCTAAGAAGTCACCATCAGATAAAGTAACCGATTCACCTAGCTTTCCTGCCGCAAGCTTTCGCATTGGACTTGAAGGCTCAATTCCTGTCACTGCTAGACTCTTTTCCAGTAGCTTTTTCGTTAAGTTTCCGGTTCCTACACCGAACTCAATTACGCTTCCCGATGAACGATTTGCAACTGCTTGTAAAATACCTTCATAGTTTCGAAAAACTTCTTCATATTCTTGATCATGTCCTTCAACAGTCGAATCATAGTTTTCTGCCCACTTTTCAAAGATGTTTAAAAACTCTCTACCCATCTTATCTCACCCTCATGTTTAATTTTGTTACTATCTAAGCCTGAATTATTCATAGCTAACTAAAATCATTTCGTTTTTCAACTTTTGATCACGATGGTTTAAATTTTC